>URWG01000005.1 GCA_900551495.1 uncultured Eubacteriales bacterium | reverse complement strand
CCCCCCTGCCTCTCTCGGCGGCTTCCCGCAGGTCGCGGGACTCAAGTTCACCGTTGACGCCGACAAAGCGTACGACAAGAACGAAACCACCTATCCCGGCTCCACCTACTACGGACCCAAGTCCATTAACCGTGTGACCATCGACGAGATCAACGGCAAGGCATTTGACGAAACCGCCAAGTATGCCGTTATCACCAACAACTTTGTCGCGGGCGGCGGCGATACCTACTACGCCTTCGCAGCGGCAAGCTCCCAGTTCGACACCGGCTATACGCTGGACTCCGTCGTCATCGACTACATCACCGAGAAGCTCGGCGGCGTCATCAAGGCAGACGACTACGGCACACCCAAGGGTCGTATCACCGTCAAGCAAACGCCCGTCGTCAGCGACAAGATCACCATCGGCGGTCTTGATGCCAACCTTTGGATGACCAAATACGGCAACGTCTACACCGACTGCAAGGCTACGGACTTCCTCGGCGAGAAGCTGGGCTTCAGCTGGGGCGACATCGTCACCGTAAAGTTCCTTGACAAGGAGCTGGACCTGCCGGTCGTTCCGACCTACCATTACGTTGACTCCGGCAATCCCGCGATCATCGTCGAAAAGGACGCTGACGGCAAGCCCACCGGCTATGTCTCCATGGCGATCAACATGGGCAACTTTGCCACCACCTACGGCATTGCCGAAAAGCACACCAACGCGGACAAGACCTGGTACTGGACGGCAATGGAAGGCGTGACCTTCCCCATCGAGGTCAAGTTTGAGATGAAGGAAGCGGGCGGCTACATGGCGCAGTACCTGCTCCATGACCTCAACCGCACCAATAACCGCGAGGACTATGCCGACCTGACCGACGAGCAGTTTGCAAACTTCCGCGTCATCACCACCACCGGCATGGGCGAGAACATTCTGTATCGCTCCTCCAGCCCTGTTAACCCCGAGCTGGGTCGTAACACCTACGCGGACAAGGCAGCGGAAGCCGCCGGCGTCAAGACCTTCGTCAACCTCGCCGACGACGCGACGAAGGCTGCCGCCTACGAGGGCTATGCCGAAAGCTATTACTCCAAGCAGAATGTCGTGTTCCTGAACCTCGGCGTTGACTTCACCGAGCAGTCCTTCAAGGACGGTCTGGCAGACGGTCTGCGCTACATGGTCGAGCACGAAGGTCCGTACCTCGTCCACTGCACCGAGGGCAAGGATCGCGCGGGCTATGTCTCCGCTCTGCTTGAGTGCTTCATGGGCGCGAAGTATACCGAGGTCTACTCCGACTACATGACCACCTATGAGAACTACTACGGCGTGGAGTTCGGCAGCGAAAAGTATGTTGCCATCCTCGAATCCAACATCGTAAAGAGCCTCAAGAACGCGTTCGGCGTTGACAACCTTGAGACCGCCGACCTCAAGAAGGAAGCCACCGAGTACCTCAAGGAGATCGGTCTGACCGACGCAGAGATCCTGAAGCTGGCTGAAAACCTCGGCGGCGACCCCGTTGTCTCCGAATTCGAGTTCCTGGTCACCTCCGACCTGCACGGTCAGATCTTCGCGACGGACTACACCGTTGACGCCTCTCAGAGCGGTACCTACAAGCGTGGTCTTACCCGTGTTTCCTCCTACATCAAGGAGCAGCGTGCACTCTACGGCGACAACCTGTACGTCGTCGATATGGGCGACACCATCCAGGGCGCCCCGCTGACCTACTACTACGCATTCAACAAGCCTGAGACTGACGATCCCGCGATCAAGGCGTTCCGTACCATCGGCTACGATATGTGGGTCGTCGGCAACCATGAGTTCAACTACGGTCTGAACATCCTCAACCGCCAGCTCAACTATGCGACCTCCGCCTCTACCGCGACGGAGAAGCAGCTCTCCGTCAGCCTGGCAAACTACCTCGACGCAACGACCAACAGCGACGAGAGCAAGGATTGGGCGACCTGGAGGGGTTACGATCCCTACGTCATCAAGGACTTTGACGGCGTGAAGGTCGCGATCATCGGCTTCGGTAACCCGAACATCCCCACTTGGGACATCCCCGCAAACTGGGAAGGCATCTATTTTGCCGACATCATCGAAACCTACAAGAAGTATGAGCCCGAAATGAAGGCAAAGGCAGACATGATCGTTGTTGTTGCACACAGCGGCATTAACAGCGATGTCAAGTCTGACTTCATCGGGGACCTGATCGAGCAGACCGACTCCATCGCATTTGCATTCTCCGGTCATGAGCACAACAACAAGGATTGGACGCTCAAGAACGCAAAGGGCGAAGATGTCCACGTTCTCCAGCCGTACACCAAGGCACGCTCCATCGCGCAGGTCAAGGTTTCCTACGACAAGGCAACCGGTGAAGCAACGGTCACTCCCACCCTCGTTAACATGGAGAACTACAAGCTGGACGAAGACCTTGTGAAGGTCCTGCAGCCGTATGAGGACACCACGTGGAACGAGTACATGCTCGAAAAGATCGGCGAAGCCTCCGCAGACTTCACCGCGCAGGAGCTCGGCACGAAGCCGTCCGCTTTCATGGACCTCGTCAACACCGTTCAGCTCTGGGGTGCTTACGACAACACCGGCAAGAATACTCCGGACAATCCGAAGGACGACAAGCCCGCACAGCTCTCCATCTCCGCACCGCTGACCTCCGGCGATAACGCTAACATTATCAACAAGGGCGATATCTACCTCGGCGATATGTTCAAGCTCTATCGCTTCGAGAACTGGTTCTACCAGGTCACCATGAAGGGCGAAGAAATTCATCAGTGGCTCGAATTCGCCGCTACCAAGATCAAGGTCGTTAACGGCAAGCCGACGGTCAGCACCGGCGACCTGACCTACTACGATGTGATCTACGGCGAAGGCTTCTCCTACGTGATCGACTACACGAAGGAAGCGGGCAAGCGCATCGTCTCCATGACCTACAACGGCAAGGAAGTCACCCCCGATCAGACCTTTACCGTTGTTGTCAACAACTACCGCTACAACGGCGGCGGTCACTATATTGAATGGCTGAACGCACACGGCTGCGAATTCAAGGAAAACGACCCCGACCGTATCATCTATTCCACGCAGTTCGATATGATCCAGGGCGAGGATAAGGGTCAGGCGCGTAACCTTCTGACCGACTATATCCGCACTCAGAAGACCATCACCCCGACCATCACCTCCACCTGGAAGCTTGAGCCGACCGTGATCGCTCTTGTGCCCGACAGCGGCAATATGTTCAAGTACGGTCACCTCGATCTGGACATCTCCACCGAGGAATTCCTCAAGCTGTTTGAGTACGGCGACATCGTCACCGTCACCTTCAACGGCAAGAGCTACGACTTCCCCGTCTGCTCGAACTATGACGACGTTGACACCCACGCGCTGCTCATCCGTGCCGCGACCGGCAAGAATGTTGTCACGCTGGCGATCAACTACGGTCAGATCGGCGTCGAAGCAGGCATCATCGAAAAGGCTCCCGAGGGCGCTTCCGCGAAGTATCAGGTCAAGGAAGGCGTCACCTTCCCGATCTACGCGACCGTGACCCTGAAGGAAGCGGGCGGCTACAAGGACGAGCTTTCCGTCCGTCAGCTCAACCGCACCAACAACCGCGACGAATATCCCACGCTGACCGACGAGCAGTTTGCAAACTTCCGCAGCATTGCCACCACCGGCATGGGCGAGAATGTTCTGTATCGCTCCTCCAGCCCCATTAACCCCGAGCTGGGTCGTAACACCTATGCCGACAAGGCGGCTGCCGCTGCGGGCATCAAGACCTTCGTCAACCTCGCCGACACGGAAGCAGAGGCAAAGGGCTACGAGGGCTTCGCCGAAAGCTACTACGCCAAGCAGAACGTCATCTACCTCGGTCTGCCCGTCGCCTTCACCACGAAGGAATTCAAGGACGGTCTTGCAGAGGGCTTCCGCTTCATGACCAAGAACGAGGGTCCGTACCTCGTCCACTGCACCGAGGGCAAGGACCGTGCAGGTCTGACCGCCGCGATTCTCGAGTGCTTCATGGGCGCCTCCGCTGAGGAAGTTGCCAACGATTACGTCACCACCTTCCGCAACTACTACAACGTCGTTGACGGCAAGCAGGCTGCCCTCACCGAGGCGCAGGAGACTTACCTCAAGAATGCGATCCTCAAGAATCTCTGCCTCATCTTCGGCATGGAGGATGCAACGAAGGCTGACCTCAAGAAGGAAGCCACCGAGTACCTCAAGGAGATCGGTCTGACCGACGCCGAGATCGCAAAGCTGGCGGAAAACCTCTCCGGCACCGTGAAGGAGCCGTTTGTCAATCCGTTCACCGACGTTTCCGAGAAGAAGTGGTACTACTCCTACATCATGGAGATGGCGGAGCAGGGCGTCGTCAAGGGCATGACCAAGACCACCTTCGAGCCGGAGGGCGAGCTGACCCGTGCGCAGGCTGTTATGCTGCTTTACCGTCTTGCCGGCGAGCCTGAGATTGAAGGCACTCCCAGCTTCAAGGACGTCAAGGAGAACGCTTGGTACGCCGATGCGATCCGCTGGGCAGAGCACACCGGCGTTGTCAACGGCATGACCAAGACCACCTTCGAGCCGGAGAGCAACGTCACCCGCGCTCAGTTCGTCACGATGATCTACCGCTTCGCCGGTCGTCCCGAGAACAAGGCTGCCGCGACCTTCACCGACGTGAAGGACGGCTGGTACATGGACGCCGTTTCGTGGGCGGAGACCAATCAGATCGTCAACGGCATGACCAAGACCACCTTTGAGCCGGAAGGCACCTGCACGCGTGCGCAGGCAGCAAAGATCATCTGCGTCTTCCTTTCGCTCAAGTAATCCGTAGCACAAATTCAGGGCGGGAGCTTCGGCTCCCGCCCTGTTTTGAACAAAAAATCGGGGTCAGGCGATAAGCCTGCCCCCAACATCTATGCCTATAAAGTGAGCGTGTTGAAAAACCTCCCCCGTGTCATTCCGAAGCCGTAGCCGTTGGCGACAAAGGAGCCTTACGGATGCGGGCTCTCCGCTTGCCGGTCGGAGCGAAGCGACGTGGGAATCTCATGAGAAATGTTCCGAATTCGCCAAAGATTATCGAAATTTCAGAATAATTCTGCGAGATTGCCACGACCCTTTCAGGGTCTCGCAATGACAAACTGGATATTTTTGACATATTGATTGGGGTCAGGCAAACCGCCTGACCCCGACTTTTATGAGCTGAACCGTACCGTTATTCCTCGGAGGTCGTCTCGGCTTCCTCCGTCTTCGGCTCGGCAAGCGCCTCCAGCTTCGTCGCCTCCTCTGCGGAGGTCTCGCCGCTGTAGGCAGCCTTCGCGTCGGCGATCTCGTCCTTGAGCGCGTTGATCTTGCGGTAGGAATCGGAGATCTCGTCGCAGATCGGCGCGTACTCCGCCTGATCCGGCTCCTCGTCGGTCACATAGTCCTTATAGTAGACCTTGCCGAGCTTGGTATAGGCGCGGCGAATCTTCTCCTGCTCCGCTGCGATGGCAAGCTTGCGCTTGGAGACAAACGCCACGTATTTCGCAGCCTTTGCCGCGCTTTGGGCAGCCTCCGTTGCCTTCTGTGCGGCGCCCGCCGCCATATCCTTCCACTGTTCCTTTGTTGCCATAAGTAAATTCCTCCTTACTCCTCAGACTGATCGGCAGGCTCCTGCGGAGCGCTGCGGTTTACCAGCATTTGAGAGCCGTCCGGATGCTTCCGCAAACGGACGAATACGATCAGCCCAACCGAGACGATGCACGTCAGCACCGCCAGCACCTGGCTGACGCGGAACGGTCCCCAATAAAGGCTGTCCGTCCGCAGACCCTCGATCACGG
This sequence comes from uncultured Eubacteriales bacterium, assembly GCA_900551495.1. Taxonomy (GTDB): domain Bacteria; phylum Bacillota; class Clostridia; order Oscillospirales; family Oscillospiraceae; genus JAZOXB01. The sequence continues at coordinate 20,069 of URWG01000005.1, read as the reverse complement.
CGCGTCCCAAGCCGTACCACGCAAGGTACATCAGGAAAACCTCACCGTCAAACCTTCTCTTTTTCGACAGGAAGTGCAGCAGGAGCAGTCCCACCGCGTTCCAGACCGACTCGTACAAAAACGTGGGGTGGTAATACACCCACTCGCCGTTTTCAAGCAAGCCCATGCGCAGGAAGCAGTCCGTCACCCCGCCGTGCGCCTCGCGGTTAAAGAAGTTGCCCCAGCGTCCGACCGATTGCCCGATCAGCAGTCCGAGTCCCGCAATGTCGAACGACGGCAGGAGCTTTGCCCGCCGCTTCGGGCTGCTGAGATAATAGACCGAAAGCCCCAGCACCGCGCCGATGACCCCGCCGTAGATGGCAAGCCCGCCGTTGCGGATCTTGAAAAAGTCGCTCCACGGCGTCCCATAGAAGATGACGTAGTACAGTCTCGCGCCCAAAATCGCACACGGCAGCCCGACGAGTACGATATTCAGAATGTCGTCGCTCGTCATGCCGAACTGCTTGCTGCGGCGGACGGCATACAGCACCGCCAGCAGCATCCCGATCGCAATAATCAGTCCGTAAAATTTGATCTCAAACTCCGTCCCCGGGATATAAAAGCCGGTCGGCGGGTCGATCTCGCCGATACCCAGCCCGGGAAAGCTGATGAAAACATCCTCAAACATATGACTCCTCCTTCGGTACGACCGTTGTGAGACAGGCTCGCTCGGGTCGCAGCGTCTCCGACAAAAACTGTGCGACCTCCTCGGGTGTGATCGCGGCATACGCCTCCGGAAAGCGGAAATACTCCACTCCCTCGAAGTAGTACGCACAGATACGATAGCAGATACTCTCGAAGCTGTCAAGGTCCCGCATCCGTCTGCCGAGCGCGGATTTTTTCAGCCGCTCGAACAGTGCAGGGTCAAAGCCCTCGGTACGGATACGCTCCGCCTCCAGCCCGATCGCCGCAGCGACTGCCTCGGGGTCGCGGCTGTCGCCCTCTGCCGTGAGCAGGCAGGCGTCCTTCACGCTCTCGTACCCGACGGAAAAATCGGCATCGATCAGCCCTTCTCCGTACAGGCGCTCATACAGCGGTGAGGACTCCCCCGCCAAAATCTCTCCCGCGAGGTCGCCGACGATCTCGCGGCGCATCGTGTCCATACCCCGCTGCGGCGGCTCGCACTTGTAGCCCAGCGCAAAGGTCGGCATGGAAACGCTCATCGTTCTTTCCGACCGCCTGCGCACCGGCAGCATCGTCTCCGCCGCACCGTAGTCCCGCTCGGCGGGAGCGCCGTCCGCCGCCGCGATCTCCGCTTCGGCAATGGAATACACCGTCTCCTCATCCACGTCGCCCACGACGCAGAGCATCATATTATCCGCGCGGTAGAACGCACGGTAGCATGACAGCAGCAGCTCCGGCGTGATCTCGGCAATGCTCTCCACCGTTCCGGCGATGGGAACGCGGATCGGGTGCGACCGAAACAGCGCCGCGAACAGGTCCTCCCCGACGCGCGACTGTGCGCTGTCCTCGTACATGCGGATCTCCTGCGCGATAATGCCGCGTTCCTTTTCGACGCTTTCCGCCGTGAAATGCGGCGTGGCGACCATGTGCAGCAGCAGCCGCAGATTGTCCTCAAAGCGCTCGGTGCAGGAAAAATAGTACGCCGTCAAACCGTAGCTCGTAAAGGCGTTGGGGCTGCCGCCGTACTCCGCGAACAGCTCCATCGCGTCCCGATCGGGCAGGTCGAACATCTTGTGCTCCAAATAATGCGCAATACCGTCCGGCACGCGGCGACGGCTTCCGTTTTGGAAAAACGCCGTGTCCACCGCGCCGAAATTGACGGCAAGGAAGGCATACTTCCGCGCAAAACCGCGCTTCGGAACGATGCGAAGCTGCAAGCCCGAGGGCAGCACCGCAGAGAAGCAGCTCTCGCCCAAGCTCTGATATTCCGTGTGCTTCATTGCTCCTCCCCCTTCAGGAAATAGACCGTATCGAGCGTCAGCTTCCGTGCCGCCGCCGCCACGTCCTCCGCCGTCAGCGCCGCAAGCTTTCGCATCAGCTCCGGAATGTCGTCCCCGTCGGCAAGCGCAAGCCCGAGGTAGAAATCATCCAGCTGCGCGGGCGCATCCATCGACGCACGAAGCGCGGACAGGAGCTGCCGCCGTGCCGACTCCAGCTCGCTCTCGGTGATCTCCCCTCCGCGGCACGCGTCTATCTCGGCAAGGATCGCATCCTGCGCCTCCTGCCGCCGCTCGACGGAAATGCCCGACGAGATCAGCATGATCCCCTTGTATTTTTCAATGCTCGACGAGGCGTAGTAGCACAGCGAGCGCTTTTCGCGCACATTGACGAAAAGCTTGCTGGTCATTCCTGCGCCGAGCACCGTATTGAGCAGCGTCAGCGCAGGAAAATCGGGGTCGGACGAGGTGATGCCCGTGCGCAGCCCCAAGACGAGCTTTCCCTGCAAAACGTCGAGCGTTTCCTCGCACGTCCGCAGCGGATGCTCAGCGGCGCGGACGACCCGCGTCCCGACGGGCACGCACGAATCGCACGTTCTTCCCGCAAAGAGCGGGGAAAAGATCGCCGCCGCAGCCTCGGGCGAGCGCCGTCCGGCGTAGAAAATTTCAACGCGCGAGGTCGCCAAAACATCGCGATAATGCGCCCAAAGCGACTGCGCCGTAATTCTTTGTACCGCCTCAACCGTTCCCAAGCGCGGCACACCGTATGCTTCCTCGGCGCACATCTCCCGCACCAGGCGGGTCGTCGCATAGGTGCGCTTATCGTTCAGCGCCGACTCGATGGCGTTGATCAGATTCTGTTTTTCACCCTCGACAAACCGTTCGCAGAAGCAGCCGTTCTCCGTAAAGGGGCAAAACAGCACCTCCCGCGCAAAATCGACCATGGGGCGGAATACCTCCTCCCCATCGGGGAGAAAATCGTCCTCAATAAAGTCCGCATAAAAGCCCGTCAGCTTGATCTCGCCCTTCCGCCGCACGAGGGTGCCGAAGGTCGCGCCGTAAAGCTCGTCCAGTCGGGCGGACACGGCGGCAATGCTCGGATAGCGCTCGGTCGCCCGCAGCAGCACACCGGGCAGAAGCGCGTCCTCCGCCGCCGCTTCCGCGCTGTGCGGACGGACAAAATTGATGCTGAAGCAGCCTGTTTTGAATTTGTCGGTCTGCATCGCCCGCAGCGTTACCTGCGGCGCAAGACGGATATTGGTCGTCATTGCAAGTTCCTTTCGTTTCATAGAAATACACGGATGCCGACTACCATTATACACCTTTTTTGAAAAAATAAAAGAGGGTATGAAATTTTGCTTGTTATTCCGCCGAAAATCTATTAAAATAGAGGGAAGCATTTATTACCTTGAGGAGGAGCCGTATGAGCTGGATCGAAGTGACCGTCCGCACCGTCTCGAGCGGCATCGCGCTTTTGTGCGCCGAGCTGACGGAGGCGGGCTTTGACAGCTTTGTCATTGACGATCAATCGGAATTTCAGGATTTTTTGGAAACCTCGAAGGATTACTGGGACTATGTGGACGACGCGCTGTGTCAGAAAATGCAGGGCGTCTCGGAGGTCCGTCTCTACCTCCCCGCAGAGGAGGCGGAGCGGCAGCTCGACGCGCTGCGCTCGCTTTTACAGGCGCTGCCCGGGCGCTATCCCGCGTGTGACTTCGGCGCACTGACGCTTTCGCTGCAAAACGTGGCGGACGAGGACTGGGCGACCTCATGGATGCGCAATTACCGTCCGCTTCCGGTCGGCGAGCGCTTTCTCGTCGTGCCGCAGTGGATGACCGTGGAGGACACGGAGGGACGGCTTCCCGTTATTCTCGACCTCGGGCTGACCTTCGGCACGGGGGAGCACGCCTCCACGCAGATGTGTATGCGCGCGCTGGAGGAGCTGGTCCGCGGCGGCGAGCGCGTGGCGGATTTGGGCAGCGGCAGCGGCATTCTCTCGATCTGTGCGCTGCGGCTCGGCGCGGAAAGTGCCGTCGGTGTGGACGTTGACCCCGCCGCCGAGCACATTGCCCGCGAAAATGCCGCCCGCAACGGCTTCGGCAGCGACCGCTTTACCGCGCTCACCGGCAACGTCGTGACGGATACGGCGCTGATGCAGCGCTTGTCCGAGGGCGGCGGCTATGACATCGTTTGCGCCAACATCGTCGCGGGCGTGATCGTGCAGCTCGTGCCGGTCGTCCCGCGCCTGCTCAAAGCGGGCGGCGTTTTCCTCTGCTCGGGCATTCTTGCCGAGCGTGAGGCGGAGGTGCGGCAGGCGATTGAGCAGGCAGGGCTGCGCGTCGTTGCGGCAGGACATACCGACGAATGGTGCTGCCTGCTGGCGCAATAATCCTTCCCCCGCTCAGAAAGGAGCGAACCTATGCGTTTATCTTATCGAAGCAAGCTGATGCTGAAGCGGTTCCTTAAAATCGCGCTGATTCTTGCTGCCGTGGCGCTGGTCGCGGCGATCATCGTACTGATTTATGTGGAGCCGTTCGTGGTTTACGACCGCGGAGGCGCCCATTTGGAGCTGAATCCCTCCACGGAGCCGACCGTCGAGCTGCGGGAGCCGGAGACGCGTCCCGTCGTAGACAACCCGCAGATCATCTACAGCGTCGGCGAGACGACGGGCAAAACCATTGCCGAGCTGGGCGGCTACTATATCACGACCTCCATGCTGCTTGAGCCGCAGACCGTGCTGGAGACTGTGAAGTCGCTGGACGAGCCGTGCGCCGTAATGATCCAGCTCAAGAGCATTTGGGGCTACTATTACTACTCCACCGGTATCGGCGGCGCGGAGCGTGCCAGCATCGACACCGGCGTCGTGGACGAGCTGCTCACCTATCTGAAGAGCAACGGCTTTTACATGATTGCGGAAATTCCCGCCTTTTCCGACATGGTGTTCGCGCTGAACAACCAATCCTGCGGACTGCCCATCTCCGGCGGTGCGCTGTGGATGGACGAAAACGGCACCTACTGGCTCGACCCCGCGGACGAGAACGTTCTTGCCTATCTGATGCAGATCGCACGGGAGCTGGCGGGGCTGGGCTTCCGTGAGGTCGCCTTCTCCAATTTCACCTTCCCCTCAAGCGAGAACATCGTCTATTCCTCGGACAAGACCCGCGCCGAGCTGGTCGCGGACGCTGCCGCCACGCTCTCGGGCTTCTTTACCGGCAGCTCGACCGTGATCTCCTTCGTCAGCGACGCGACGGACTTCCCCGCCGCCTCCTGCAACGGGCGGCTGTATATTCCGAATGTGGACGGCTCGCGTGTTGAGATGTACGCGCAGGCGTACAAGGACGCCGACACGCTGCTGGAGCTGGTCTTTAAGGCATCCTCACGCGACACCCGTTTCGAAAACCGCGCCGTCCTGCGTCCGCTGATCGCAGAATAAGCACAATCGCTGCAAAGGAGTTTTTTGCTTGACCCACCTGATCTTACACGCTGCCTCCGCCGGCACCCATACCGCGCTTTCGGAGGCTGTGCTCGACGGACTGAAGGACGGGCTGTGGAGCATTCCCGTTCTGTTCCTCGCCTATCTGCTGATGGAGCTGCTCGAGCGCAGCCGCCGACTGAACGAAGGAATTTTACACGCCTATTCCCGTAAAGCGGGACCGGCACTCGGCGGCATTCTCGGCGCAATTCCGCAGTGCGGCATCTCGGGCGCCGCCGCCACGCTCTTTGCCACCGGCTCGATCTCCGTCGGCACGATGCTTGCCGTGTTCTTCGCCACCTCGGACGAAATGCTGCCCATCATGCTCTCGTCGCTGGGCGAGAAGGACGCGCTCGACCTCGGCTCGATCGCCCTGATCGTCCTCGGCAAGGCGGCGCTCGGCATCGTCCTCGGCTATCTGACGGACGCGCTTCTGCTGCGGCATTTACGTTCGGGAAAGGACATTCACAGCTTCTGTGAGCGGGAGCACTGCTCCTGCGACGAGGAGGAGGGCAATGTCTTTCTCTCCGCGCTGAAGCACACCGTTAAAATTGCCCTGCTGCTCGTCGCCGTCAATATCGTGCTGAACCTGCTGTTTGCGCAGATCGGCGTGGAGCGGCTTTCCGGTTCGGTTCTTAATACGCCCGTGCTCGGCGAGCTGCTGCTGGGGCTGTTCGGGCTGATCCCCAACTGCTCCGTCTCGGTCGTCCTGACGCGCTCGTATCTCAGCGGCGTGATCGGATTGGGCGGGCTTTTCGCGGGGCTGCTGTCCAACGCGGGGATCGGACTTTTGGTGCTGCTGCGCACGAACAAAAATCAGAAGGAAAACGCGCTTATCGTCGCCGTTCTCTACGGCTTGAGCGTCCTGTCCGGCATTGCGATCAACCTGATTGCGGACATTTTTTGATATGCCGACGCGCTTCGACCGATTTTTCCCGCAGAGGTCGCTATACTGAACCTACAGCTTATCCAATGCGAGTACACTTCATGTCCCGACGCAGTTTTTGCGCCGAACCCACAACCGACCTTGCCCTCCGAACGCTCGGAGGGCACTTTTTTGTATATAACGCAGTAATTATTGAATTTTATATGCAGCAAAAGGTATTGACACCTTGCTGTAAATCTGTTATCGTGTTAATAGATAAGTAAAAAGCCGATTCCGCTCGGTCTGTTTCCCTTCTCCGATTCCGACAGCGCAGGTAACTTCACAGTCTCCGGTCCGTAATGCAGCTTTACCGGTATCCTAAGGAGGTATTGTTATGAAGAAGAAAATCATTCTGATTTGCTGCGTCGTTCTTGCCGTGGCTGCCGCCGTTACCCTGATCGGAGTAGCCGCAACCGACACGAAGGCAGCAAATGAACCCGAAAAAAATCTATCGACGTTTTTGGAAGAAAAGAAAATTTCATATTCCGATGCCGACGTGAGTGACGGCGTATTGACGATCGCTCTGTGTTCCTCCGGCGAAGGACGCTGTACGCAGGACGACATCAAGGCAATTCAGGCAATTTATGATATGGTCCACGCGCAGAGCATTTTGGGAGAGGTTAACAGCATTGACATTACGATCCGCGATATTGACGGAGCAGTGATATTCAACAGACGCGAGAATGATGTTTCGGTCCCTCTTGAAGCGGATACGTTTGAACGCGCCGAGTCCGCACAAATGACGATGCAGGAGAAATCTACGGCTGCGGACTATGCACGAACCGTCGCGGCAATGTACCCGCTCTCCGTTGACGATGCAAGCGTCGAGCAGACGGAGGGGCTTGACGGCAACAAGCTTGTGCTGAACCTGACCGCAAGCGATTACGGTCAAAACTATGCAAGTGCGATTTTCGATGCGTTTGAGGCATATGCCGCCGCAGACGGGAAGATAACGCAATGTGAAATCACTATGTACGATCCCGACGGAAACTGCGCAGTTTATATGGCGGGTGATTTTCAATACGGCAATCGGGTTGCTTGGGTCAGCCCTGCAATGGAGGCTTCCTTTATTGCAGCGGAAGGACCGCGACCGAATGATGAATGATGTAAAACGGCAAAACCCAGCATCTTTCGTACTGTGTTCTCTTTGTGAGCGGCAATAAAATAAGCACGCCCATGCGCCGAGCAGAGTCGGTACATTGGTATTTCTGTTTGTTAAGAAAGTAATGTTCTAAGTGCAAGTTGGCACTATTTTACCTCCCTCTGACGAGGGAGGTGGCAAAACCGTAGGTTTTGACGGAGGGAGAGAAAGGCTGGAATATTGCAATTTTCCAAGATAACACGCGAATTGTTTGATTTTTCTCTCCCTCAGTCAGCTTCGCTGACAGCTCCCTCGTCAGAGGGAGCCAAAAAGGCTGTCCCTGCATTGAGGTTATTCCGTGGATACGTTACCTCTTAACAATCTAAACGCCCATGCGCCGAACGGTGCATGGGCGTTTGATTATTCCTGTGTCAGGCGGGAGATCGCCTGTGCCGCGGCGGACTGCTCGGCACGCTTTTTGCTCGTGCCGCTGCCCTCCCCGACGGGCTGCCCGTTGAGCAGGACCCGCACGGAAAATTCCTTGCAGTGATCCGGTCCGCTCTCGCCGATCAGCTCATAGGTCAGATGCTGGTTTTTCTTCTGCTGCACCAGCTCCTGCAGCTCCGTTTTGTAGTCGTGCGTCTTGACGACCTCAGTCAGACGCGTCAGAATCAGGTGGTCGATGATCCCCTTTGCCGCCGCGAAGCCGCCGTCAAGGTACGCCGCCGCAATCAGAGATTCCATAACGTCGCACAAAATGCCGCTGCGGTCGCGTCCGCCCGTCTGCATTTCGCCGTGTCCCAGCAGAAGGTGCTCGCCGAGATGCAGGCTGCGGGCGACCTCCGCCAGATTTTTCTCGCAGACCAGCTCGGCACGAATACGCGTCAGCTCGCCCTCGGGCTTCGTCGGGAAGGTGGAGTACAGGTACTCCGCCGTCACGAAGCCCAAAATGGAGTCGCCGAGAAATTCCAAACGCTCATAGCTGGCAAGCGGCTGTTGGTAGCGTTCGTTGGCATACGACGAGTGCGACAGCGCCGTCTCAAACAGGGCGCGATCGCGGTAAGTATAGCCCAGCCTCTGTTCAAGCTCCGTCATGCTGCGCCTCCTGTAACGCCGTCATTGCCGCGACGTTTGCGCGAATATCCTCGCAGAAGCCGCTCTCGACCGCCGTGATCGCCTGTTTGACCGCGCCGCGGATCGCGCGGGCATCCGACGAGCCGTGCGCCTTGATGACGGGCTTGGAAATGCCGATCAGCACCGAGCCGCCGACCTCGCGATAATCCATTGACTTCTTCATTTTCTTCACGCCGCCCCTGCAAAGCAGGTAGCCGAGCGGACTTTTTTTGAACACCTCGCGGAGCAGACCCGACATATAAAGTGCCGTCCCCTCCATACTCTTGAGCAGTACGTTGCCGGAAAAGCCGTCGGCAACCACAACGTCCGCGCCGCCGCTCGGCACGTCCCGCGCCTCGATATTACCGACAAAATGCACCAAGCCGTCGGCATCCGCCCGCTGCAGCAGACGGTATGCCTCGCGGTGCAGCTCGTCGCCCTTGGTATCCTCCGCGCCGTTATTGAGCAGGGCGACGCGGGGCGTCTCGCGCTTCATCGCCTTCTTCGCGTAGAACGAGCCCATGCAGCCGAATTGCAGCAGAAGCTCGGGCGTGCACTCGGTATTCGCGCCCGCATCAACCAAAATCGACCCGCCGCCGATGGGCATGACGGGCGCCAAAGCCGCTCTGCGCACGCCGCGAATCCGTTTGACGATCAGCGTCGCTCCGGCAAGCAGTGCGCCGGTGTTGCCCGCGGAGATGAACGCGTCGCCCGCGCCGTCCGCCAGCATCTTCAAGCCCAGCACCATCGACGAGCCTCTGTGCTTTTTGACCACCTCGGCGGGGTCGGCGTGCATATCCACGATGTCCTCCGCATTGGCGATCTCCACGCCGTCGGGCAGCGTATCCCAACCGTGCGCCCGCATACTTGCGAGAATCTCCTCGCCCTTGCCGACAAGCACAAGATGAATACCGAACTCCTTCGCCGATTGCAGCGCGCCCAGAACGATCTGCTCCGGCGCGTTGTCGCCGCCCATGGCGTCAATAATGATCTTCATTGCGTGCCCTCGCTTTCCATCGCCGCCAAGTGCGCCAGCGCACGTTCGGCAATCGCAAGATTTTTATTTGCTTTCCCCTTCACCCGCTGCTCCAACGGCGCGATAATGCCGAAATTGACATTCATCGGCTGGAACGAGGTGACGGAGCTGTCGCTGATATAATGCGCCAAAGCGCCGATGGCAGTCCGATCGGTGAAATTCGGGATCGGCTCGCCCCTGAGCCGTGCCGCCATGCTCACCGCCGCCAAATAGCCCGACGCGCAGGACTCCACATAGCCCTCCACGCCCGTCATCTGCCCCGCAAAGGCAACCAGCGGGTCGCGGCGGTCGGCAAAGGTCGCGTCGAGCAGCCGCGGAGAGTTGAGGAAGGTATTGCGGTGCATAACGCCGTAGCGGACGAACTCCGCCTCCCGCAGCGCGGGAATCATGGAAAAGACCCGCTTCTGCTCCGGAAATTTCAGGTGCGTCTGGAAGCCCACGATGTTATAGATATTGCCCGCCGCATTGTCCTGCCGAAGCTGGACGACGGCATAGGGCTCCTTTCCCGTGCGCGGGTCGGTCAGACCGACGGGCTTGAGCGGACCGTAGCGGAGCGTATCGACCCCGCGCCGCGCCATGACCTCGACCGGCATACAGCCCTCGAACACATTCTTATCCTCAAAGCCGTGCACCTCCGCCTCCTGCGCCGCGGAAAGCTCCCGCACAAAGTCGAGGTACTCCTCCTTCGACATACCGCAGTTGATGTAGTCCGCGCTGCCGCGGTCGTAGCGCGAGGCGAACCACGCCTGCTCCATATCGACGGAATCCTTGGTCACAAGCGGCGCGGCGGCATCGAAAAAGTGCAGATACTCCGCGTCGCCGAAGTAAGCGGCAATGGCGTCGCTCATCGCCTCCGAGGTCAGCGGACCCGTCGCCACGATCACGGGCCCCTCGGGCACGCGCGTGACCTCCTCGGAGATCACGGTGATGTTCGGGTGCGAGCGGAGCTTCTGCGTCACCATGGACGAAAAGCCGTAGCGATCGACCGCAAGACAGCCGCCCGCCTCGACCCGCGTCGCATCGGCGCAGGCAAGGATCAGGCTTCCCAGCCGCCGCAGCTCCTCCTTGAGCAGACCGACGGCATTTTCCAGTCGATCGCCGCGCAGGGAGTTGGAGCAGACCAGCTCCGCAAAATCCTCGCACCGATGCGCGGGACTCATCTTTTTCGGCTTCATTTCATACAGCCGCACGGAAAAGCCGCGCTGCGCAAGCTGCCATGCCGCCTCGCTGCCGGCAAGACCGGCGCCGATCACCTTAACTTCCGTCATTTCTTTGTTCCCTTTGACGTTTTTGTCGTTTTTGTTGTTTTCTTTGTGGTTTTGGTCGATTTCTTTTCCGTTTTCTCCGTCGGCTCCTCCTTCAGCTCCTCCGCCGTATCGACCGTTTCCGCGGTCGCCTTGGGCATTCTGCGCTGATAGCCGCGCTTATCCTCTGGCAGGAACTCCGGACAGCTTTCGTTAATGCAGAAGGGCTTCATGTGCCCTCTGCCGGACTTCTTAAAGAGCGTCTGCCCGCAGGAGGGGCAGTCGTTCGCCGTCGGGACGTCCCACGTCATAAAGCCGCAGTCTGCACCGCGCTCGCAGGCGTAAAACACATAGCCCTTGCGGGATTTGCGCTTGAGGATCGCGCTGCCGCACTTCGGGCACCGTCCCGGCATCCGCTCGACCAGCGGCTTGGTATTCTTGCACTCGGGGAAGCCCGGGCAGGCAAGGAAGCGTCCGAAGCGTCCGCTCTTAATGACCATTTTCCGCCCGCAAAGCTCGCAGACCTCGTCCGTCTCCTCCTCGGGCACCTTGATACGCTTTCCCTCGAGCGCTGTCTCGGCGGCGACCATTTCCTCATGGAAGCCCTGATAGAAGTCGCGCAGGACGGACTTCCACGCCGTCTTGCCCTCCTCGACCTCATCGAGGCGATGCTCCATGTTCGCCGTGAATTCCACGTCGATCACGTCGTTAAAGTGCTCGATCATCAGATCTGTGACGACGTTGCCGAGCGGGGTCGGGAACAGGCGCTTTTCCTTTTTAATCACATACTCGCGATCCTCGATGGTCGCGACGGTCGCCGCATAGGTCGAGGGTCTGCCGACACCGCGCTCCTCCATTGCCTTGACGAGCGTCGCCTCGGTATAGCGGGCGGGCGGGAGCGTAAAGTGCTGCTCCTGCTTGGTATTCTCCGCGCGGAGCTGCTCCGAGCCGTCCAGCTCGGGCAGAGTGCAGGTCTTTTCCTCCTCCTCGTCGTCCTTACCCTCCTCGTAAACGGCGGTAAAGCCGGCAAAGCGGAGCACCTGCTCCGTCGCGCGGAACACATGGCGGGCACACTGCGCGTCGATCTGAACGGCGTCATACCGCGCCTCCGCCATCTGACAAGCGACAAAGCGGCTCCAGATCAGCTTGTACAGCCGATACTGCTCCTTGGTCAGGTCGTCCTTGATCGACTCGGGATCAAGGCGGATATTGCTCGGGCGGATGGCCTCGTGCGCATCCTGCGCGCCCTCCTTCTTGCGGAAGCGGCGGGGCGAACCGGCGTAATACTTCTCGCCGTAGCGCTCGCAGATCAGCTCCTTCGCCGCAGCCAGCGCCTCCTCGGAAAGCCGCAGAGAGTCCGTTCTCATATAGGTAATCAGACCGACGGTTCCCTCGCCGGTAATATCGACGCCCTCATAAAGCTGCTGGGCGATCGCCATGGTGCGGCGGGGCGTCATATTGAGCTTTCGTGATGCCTCCTGCTGGAGCGTCGAGGTGATGAAAGGCGGCGTGGGCGAACGGCGCTTTTCCGACCGCTTGATGCCCGCGACGGTAAAGGGCTTGCCGTCGATGTCGCGCAGAATTTCCTCTACCTCCGCCAGCGAGTGCAGCTCGCGCTTCTTCTCCTCGCCGAAGTAGCGGGCGGTGAAGCTGCCCGCCTTGTCCATGCAGCGCAGGAGCACGTCCAGCGTCCAATACTCCTTCGGCACGAACGCCTCGATCTCGCGCTCACGCTCCACGACCAGCCGCGTCGCCACGGACTGGACCCGTCCGGCGGAAAGTCCGCGTCTGATCTTCTTCCACAGCAGCGGACTGAGCTGGTAGCCGACGATGCGGTCCAAAATACGCCGCGCCTGCTGTGCGTCCACGAGGTCCATGTCAATGTCCCGCGGCGCACGAATCGCGGACGAGACGACGGATTTTGTAATTTCGTTAAATGTTACACGCTTCGTTTTGTCGTCGGGCAGCTTCAGCAGCTCCTTCAGATGCCATGAGATCGCCTCTCCCTCGCGGTCCGGGTCGGTCGCGAGATAGACGGTTTCCGCCTTTTTCGACGCGCTGCGAAGCTCGGAGATCAGCGACTCCTTGCCCTTCATCGGCACATACTCGGGCGTAAAATCGTGCTCAATATCCACGCCCATCGTGCTCTTCGGCAGATCGCGCAGATGACCCATGCACGCCTCGACGCGGTAGTCCGGACCGAGGTATTTTCCGATGGTTTTCGCCTTTGAGGGCGACTCAACAATGACCAGATTTGTTCCCTTTGCCATGCAGGAACCTCCAACTACGTTCTTTGGGAAGCTCCGAATATCAGAGCTTCCTTTGATAATAATTTCCGCTCAGCTTGCGAATCAGCCCGCGGATTTGAAGCATTGTCAGCGCGGCGGATGTCTGCTGCGCCGTAAGACCCGAAGCTGAAACGATCTCGTCGGCGTGAATCGGCTGTGCCGTCACGCATTGAAGGACGGTCTGCTCCTCCTGCTTCAGCTCGGCTCTCTTTTCGTCACTATACGCGTGCGGCGCGGGATTGTCAACGCTTATTTTGTCGTCCGCCTCCGGAATCGGGGAATAAACCGGCAGCGCCCGCCCGAATCTTGCCTGATAGACCCGCGCCATCGACTCCTTGGTGCGCCCGTCGGCAAGCTTGTCCGGATACAGATGGAGATAGTTCGAAACGACGTCCCAGCCGTCCATTGCCATAATCGCGCCCTCGCGCAGAAGGCGATTGGTTCCCTCATTATTTTTCACGCCGATATTGCCCGGGACGGCAAAAACGTCCCTGCCCTGCTCCAGCGCAAGATTCGCCGTAATGAGTGCACCGCTTTTCTCGGGCGCCTCGACGACGAGGATCCCCAGCGAAAGCCCGCTGATAATTCGATTGCGGACGGGGAAATTGCCCGCATTCGGCTTGGTCGCGGGCGGATACTCGCTGATTACACAGCCGTGCTGCATGATGTCGCGGAATAAGAAGCGGTTTTCCGGCGGATACGGCACATCGACGCCGCAGCCGAGCACGCAGACGACCGGCATTGCCGAATCCAGCGCACCGCGCAGCGCCATTGTATCAATGCCCCGCGCACCGCCCGAGACGACGATACCGCCGCTGGCAGCGATCAGCTTTGCAAACTGCTTCGCGTGGAGCAGTCCGTAGGCGCTGCATTTCCTGGTGCCGACGATGCCGATGACCGCCTCGGTGTCAATCTCGGGGAGATTGCCGCGGTAATACAGCACAACGGGCGGATCGGGAAGGTTGCGCAGACGGTCGGGATACGCCGCGTCCCCGTAGGTCAGCACGGAGATGTCCTTATTGTCGCAATCCTCAAGAATTTTCAGCGACGTGTCGAGGGACTTATCCATCACGCCCTCAAGCCAGCCCGCCTCAAAGCCCTCCGTCTCGCTGCACTCGCGCTCCGTCAGCGCATAAATCCGCTCCGCCGAGCCGAACAGCCGTAAAAGCCTTGCCCGTCCGACGGTGCCGATCCCTTTTCGGTTCGTCAACCATATCCAATGCTTGAGCATACTTCTCTCTCTTTCGCTCGACCCAAGCTCAGCCGCGCATCTGCCACAGCACGATCGCCGCAGCGACCGCCGCATTGAGCGATTCACAGCGCGGCTGCATGGGAATCATGATCTGTTTTTGCGAAGCGCGGAGGAGCTCCCCGCAAACGCCCTGTCCCTCGCTGCCGATCACGACCAAATAATCGCGCAGATCAAGCTGCGTCAGCGTCTGCGCCGTCTCGGTCAGCGCCGTCGCCGCAAGAGAGATCCCGTTTTCGGCGCATTGGGCAAGCACCTGCTCCAGCGGCAGGCTGCAGGGCGGCGTTCGCAGCACCGCACCCATCGAGGCACGGACGGTCTTTTCGGAAAAGGCATCGGCACAGCCGTCGGTCATGACCACGGGAATTTCAAACGCATCCGCCGTCCGCAGAATCGTCCCGAGGTTGCCCGGGTCCTGAATGCGATCCAGCAGCAGCATTCCCGCCCGCAGACGCACCGATGTCGGTTTTGGCAGAGCGCAGGTAAAAAGCACGCCCTGCGGCGAGCGCATACCGGAAAGGCTCTGCATCAGACTCTCGGGCACGCAGACAACGCGGCAGTCGTCGGGCAGCGCGGGACAGTTCTCGCCCTCGGTAAGCACAACGGTTCGGAGCGACGGATACCACGCCAGTGCCTCGCCGAGCAGCTTCCAGCCGTCGCAGACGAACTCGCCGCTCTCCTCGCGGTAGGCGCGGTCCGTCCGCAGCCGCCGAATATGAGAAATCAGGGGGTTTTTGCTGCTCGTGATCCGTTCCATCCGCGTTTCCTCGTCAAATCAAACCGTTACGGCCTGTTTTTCGCACCTGTGCCGCTGAATATGCACACAAATACAACTGTATATTAGCAGAATCCTTTGCAAAAATCAACCTTTCGCACAATTTTACCTCGTTTTCTCACGTATTATTGTTTTTTTCTGTTGAATTCTAAAATTTCCTATGATATGATTTGATTTGATATTATCATTTTTGTTGACTGTCGGCGTCCGAGCCGAGCGCCGTCTGCGGAGGATTTGTCATGATCGACCTGCACTGCCATATCATCCCCGGCGTGGACGACGGCGCCGCGAATGCCGCCGTTGCCTGTGCGATGGCGGAGCACTCTCTGCGGGCAGGCGTTGACACGATCGTCGCCACGCCGCACTGCAATCTGCGCGGGGCGCGGCTGCTTGCCGACGGACGCAAGTATGCCGAGGCGTTTGAGCTTTTCCGCGCTCTGCTGCGCCAGCACCGTATTCCGCTGACGCTGCTGCCCGGCGCGGAGATCCTTGCCCATCCCGCCGATTTTCGGCAGCTTTTGGACGGCGGTCGCCTCGTCACGCTGAATCGCTCACACTATCTTTTGGTGGAATTTCGCTTTTGGGCGGACGAGCGCGAGATCACCTCTCTGCTTGCCGCCGTTGTACGGCACGGGCTGATACCGGTGGTGGCACATCCCGAGCGCTACACCGCCGTGCAGCGCAGACCCTCGCTCGTTGCCGAGTGGTTTGCCGACGGCTATATCATCCAAATAAACAAGGGCAGCCTGCTCGGGCGGCTGGGCATCGATGCCGAGCAGACCGCGCTTTGGCTGCTGCACCGCGGGCTTGTCCATGTGATCGCCACCGACGCGCACGACCCCGTCCGCCGTCCGACCGGCTTTCTCTCGCTGCAGTCGATGGCGGAGCGGCACTGCCCGAGGGAATACCTGCACCTCCTGCTGGAGGAAAACCCGAGACGCATTATCGGCAACAAGCCGGTCTGCGCCCCGTCCGAGGTAATGCTATGAAAAAACTGAGAATTGCGGTAATCGTCCTGTTTCTGATCACCTCCGTCGTCTTCGGCGCGGTCTTTTTATACAGCAGGAACGACGACCGCACCGCGCCGCAGATCGTCTCCGACGGCATCCCGTTGGAGATCAGCGTCACGGCGACCGACCGCGAGCTGTGCGCCGGACTGACGGCAACGGACGACCGCGACGGCGACATCACCGACCGCATCATCGTTCGGCGTGTCTCGCACCTGACCGGCTCGAACAGCGCGACCGTCAACTACGCCGTTTTTGACAGTGCCTCCAACTACTGCACTTTTTCGCGCACGGTCAATTACACGGATTACAGCGAGCCGCATTTTGCCCTGTCGCGCCCGCTGAACTTTAACGTCGGCAGCGATATTTCCCTTACCGACCGTCTGACCGCCTCGGATGTCATCGACGGCGACATCTCCGACCGTATCCGTATCGCCGCCTCCACGCTCTCCAACGAGCAGCCCGGCGAATATCCCATCAGTGTACAGGTCACAAATCGCCTCGGCGACACCTCCATCGCAGATCTCATCGTGCTGATACAAAACGCCACGCCGCGCTATCCCGTTCTCCGCCTTTCGGACTATCTGATCTATGTGGCGCAGGACAGCGAGTTCTCCGACAGCACGCTCGCGGATTATATCTCCGAAGCCCACACCTCCGTGAACGGCAAGACGCTCAAGCCCGGCGACATCACGATCGAAGGCTCGGTCGATACCTCCCTGCTCGGCAGTCAATTCATCCGCTATTCCTACACAAACGATCGGGATCTGACCTATACCGTAATCCTTACGGTAATCGTCGAGTAAGGAGGCGCCTGTGGAAGAACAAAAGAAGTATCTGTGGAGCGACGCCGACCCACGGTGTCTGTTCCGCTTCGTCCTGCACCATATCGACCTCGTTCTTTTGGCTGCGCTGATCGGGGCGATGCTCGTCTCCCTGCTGATGCGCTTCGGCGCAAAGCCGACCTATTCCAGCTCGACGACCTTTGCCGTCACCGCCCGCAGCACCGTCAGCACCAACGTCACCGTCGCCGCGACCCAAGCCGTTTCGGAGCAGTTCGGCGAGCTGCTGCAAAGCGATCTGATCCGTTCGGAGGCGGCAAAGCACCTCGGTCTGTCCTCCTTCCCCGCCACGGTCAGCGTCAGAGTGCCGGAAAAAACCAACATTATCATCATGACCGTGCAGGCAGATTCGCCGGAGACGGCATACAAATGCGCCTTGGCGATCATCGAGACGCACAGCCCCTATTCCTCGGCGATCTTCGTCAATGCGCTGCTTGATCCCATCAACGGACCCACCATCCCCACCGAGCCGAACGGCAGCGCGGTACGGCGCAACATTCTGCTGCTCTCCGCGCCGCTCTTTGCCGCGGTAATGGTTGTCCTGCTGATCGCCTTCTCCCTGAATGCCGACAGGATTCAGACCGTCAGCGGCGCAAAGCACAAGATCGACGGCGTATCGCTTGCAACGATTTGGCACGAGCAGCGCCGCCGCTCCCTTCCTGACCTTCTGCACCGCAGAAGGTCCCCGCTGCTCATCACCGATCCGACGTGCAGCTTTTACTATACCGAAACGGTCCATCGGCTCCGCGCCCGTATTGAGCGGGACAAGCTCAAAAACGGGCACCGCGTCTTTGTGGTCACAAGCTGCGGCGAAAGCGAGGGCAAATCGACCGTTGCGGCAAATCTCGCCCTCTCTCTTGCGCAGAAGCACCGCCGCGTCCTGCTGATCGACGCCGACCTCCGCAAGCCGTCGCAAGCCCGCATCTTCGGCAGCACGATGCCGCGCAGCAAGGGGCTTGACGCCCTGCTCACCGGTCGGGAAACGGACGCAAAAGCCTGCGTTTCCTCGGTGCGCGGCAGCAAGCTCTGCGTGCTGTTTGCGCAGACTCTCCCCCGGCGCAGCGCGGAAGCGCTCACTGCCGACAGCTTCCGCAGCCTTCTCGCGCCGCTGCGGGAGGAATTCGGCTATATCATCATCGACACACCGCCGATCGGTCTTTTCGCCGACGCAGAGGTCATTGCAGACGCTGTCGACGCCTCGTTTTTGGTCGTGCGGCAGGATTCCGCCGCCGCGATCGACATCAACGACGCGATTGACACACTCACCGATACGCACAGCGAGCTGCTCGGCTATGTGCTGAACGATTTCCGCGCCCTGCGTATCCCCATCCTGTACGCCGGTCAGTACGGCTACGGCTACGGCTATGGATACGGGTACGGCTACGGATACGGACACCGCTACAGTTATGACTACGGATACGGCAATTCCCGTCGAGCCGAGGTCGGGAAGGAGGAGAGGCAGGATGGATGAGAAAATGCCGTCCGGCATTGATACGCCGGAGCCGAACCTCAAGCTGATCCTTTGCAATTTCATCGGCGCGGCAAAGCGGCTCGGATGGATCGTGGTGCTGCTTGCGGTTCTTGTCGGAGCGCTCGGGTACTATACCACCGACCGCAATTATCGCCCGCTCTATTCCAGCAGCGCCGTTTTTTCCGTCACCGCCACCTACACCGACACGAACGACCTGCTCAGCTACAAGACTTATCTGAGCATTTCGGCAGCCTCCAACCTTGCCGCGACCTTCCCCTATATTATTTCGAGCGATACCGCGCGCGAGCTTCTGCGCCAAAAGCTTCAGACCACGGAAATCAACGCGACCGTCACCGCCAAGGCGACCGCAGATGCCGCGCTGTTTACTCTGACGTCGCAGAGCCGCGACCCGCAGGCAGCCTTCGACGTCCTCTTGGCTACGGTCGAGATTTATCCTCACGCGGCAAGTTCCATCATCGGCGATACGCAAATTCAGATCATCACGCTGCCCACCGCGCCGCCGGCGACCCCCTCCAATCAGAATTCCGCCTCCCGTCAGGGGCTGATCTTCGCATTTGTCACCCTACTGCTCGGATTTGCGGGCATCTATTTGCTCTCCATGTCGCGCAAGACTGTCCACACCGCCGAGGACCTGCACCGTCTCATCAATCTGAAGTGCCTCGGCTATGTTCCGTGGATACGGCAGAAAAAGCACTCCCGAAAGGTCGGCTTCCGTCTGCTTGTTACCGATCCGCACGTTGCAACCGCCTTCTCCGAGTCCATTCGAAACCTCCGCGTCAAGCTGCTGCGGCAGGCTTCGGCGATCGATGCCCGCGCCCTTATGGTCACCAGCACACTTCCCAACGAGGGCAAAAGTACCATCGCCGCAAATCTTGCCCTTTCGCTGGCTGCCGAAGGCAAACGGGTCATTCTCGTGGACGGCGACCTGCGCAAGCAGACGTTGAAGTCGGCGTTCGGGCTGAAGGCCCCCTCCGACGGCTTGGTTGACATCCTCTCCGGCAAGGCACAGAATTTTCGACTGCTGACCGTTCCGAATTCAAAGCTGCTCCTGCTCTCGGGCGACAAGACCAGTACCCAGCCGCAGGTTTTGCTGGATTCCGACAAAATGCATCAGCTTATGGACCTGCTGCGCAGCAAGCTGGATTATATCATCATCGACTCGCCGCCCGCGGGGATTCTTTCCGACGCGGCGACCCTCGCAAAATACGTTGACGGCACACTCTACGTCGTGCGGCAGGGGCTTGCCAACGCGGGGCAGATTCAGGACACCATCCAGTCGCTTTCCGCCGACGGCGTTGAGCTGCTCGGCTGCATTCTGAACTGCACGCAATCGAATCTCGCCCGCTACGGCTACGGCGGAAAGTACGGCGGTTATGCCGACGGCTACCGCTACTCCTCCGCCTATACCAACCGAACCGACATTGACCTTTCCCACGACACCGAACCGTAAAAAGGGGCTCCTTCGTACCGAACCGATACGAAGGAGCCTTAAATAATCAAAACAGGGGGGCAAAGAAGTCCGGTCTGTCATTGCGAGGTAGTTTTTCGACACGCTAAGGGGGTCAAGCCTTGCGGCTTGCCCCCCCAGACTGTCAAAAAAGTCCG
>URWG01000004.1 GCA_900551495.1 uncultured Eubacteriales bacterium | reverse complement strand
CCTTACGGATACGGACTCACCGCTTGCCGGTCGGAGGGAGTAGCCCGACGTGTGGAATCTCATCCCTGCTTCTTCCGTGTCATTGCGAGGAGCGAAGCGACGTGGCAATCTCATTTGAAACGCTTCAAATTTGCCGAAATTTATCGAAATTTCAGAACAATTTTGCGAGATTGCTGCGGGTGCAAGCCCCCTCGCAATGACAGATTTGGTACTTTTTGACAGCCTGATCCCCTGACCTCGCCGCACAGCGAAGTCGGGGGTTTTATGTCGGTATTCGGGACGGGAGACCCGTCCCGAATACTACGGTGTGTTGAAAAACCTTGTATCGTTCCGAAGTCGTAGCTGTTGGCGACGCAGAAGCTTTACGGATACGGACTCTCCGTTTGCCGTTCGGCGGGCGAAGCCGACGTGGGAATCTCGTGCGAAGTGTTACGGATTCGCCGAAGTCTGCCGAAATTCAGAAACAATCCTGCGAGATTGCCACGACCCTTTCAGGGTCTCGCAATGACAGACCGGACTTTTTTGACGGTCCGAGGGTGTAGAGGTGCTGCTGTGTTTTCGAGACGATAGGTTTTTTGACTGACCGGAAGCTCTATCCGAAAGGATGGGGCTTTTTCTTTTTGTTCTGAAACGATGACGGAGAACACCTGCGGAGCCGACAAGCAGCCGACGATTGTTGACTTTGCCGACGCAGGCACCGAAAATGCATCGTAAAACTGCTGTCATTTATTCTAACTTGTAATATTTGTCAAATCAGCCCATCGACAAATGATAATTCTTGACCTTTTAGACGAGCTGTGGTATGATAGATAATACCCTATCAAAACAACCCCGTTGAAAAACAAGGAGGTCATTTTCGTATGGAATCCAAATACCTGAAGGAGCTTGAGCCTGCCTTCACCCCGTTGACGGTCTGCGAGGAGGCGTCGCGCTGCCTGCTGTGCCACGATGCGCCCTGCTCCAAGGCCTGTCCTGCGGGCACCGATCCCGCGAAATTCATTCGCTCCGTCCGCTTCCGCAATTTTAAGGGCGCGGCGGAAACCGTCCGCGAAAACAACATCCTCGGCGCGGTCTGCGCACGCGTCTGCCCGACCGAGAGGTATTGCCAGCTTGCCTGCTCGCGCTGCGGGATCGACAAGCCCATTGACATCGGAAGAATCCAGCGCTATATTACGGATTTCGAGGAAGCCGTCGGCATGAAAATCCTCGAAAAGCCTGCCGAAAAGCGCGGCAAGTCCGTCGCGGTCGTCGGCGGGGGCCCCGGCGGTCTGTCCGTTGCGGCGGAGCTGCTGAAAATGGGCTATGACGTCGAGCTGTTCGAGAAGGAGGACCGTCTCGGCGGCTACCTGCGCTACGGTATCCCCGAATATCGCCTGCCCGACCGCGTTGTTGACGGCGAAATCCGCCGTATTTTCGAGCTGGGACTTGTGGCGCATGTCGGTGTCCGCGTCGGCAAGGACATCACGCTCGACGAGCTCCGCGAAAGGTTTGACGCTGTTGTGGTCGGCATCGGTCTGAGCGCCGGCAAGTGGCTGCCCATGTTTGAGGGAAACCCCGACGTGGAGACGGCGGTTTCCTTCCTGCGCCGTGCCAAGGAGTCGGGCGGTAAGCTCGAGATCCCGCAAAACGTGCTGGTCGTCGGCGGCGGCGACGTGTCGATGGACACCGGCGCGAAGAATGTGACAGCGATCGTCTATGAGGAATTCTGCGAGTTCAAGGCGAGCCGCAAGGAGCTTGAGGGCGCGCGCGCCGAGGGCGTTTCCATCTATGACGGCTATGTTCCGACAAAGGTCGAGGGCAAGACCGTAACCTTTGAGCACCGCCGCATCGGAAGCAGCGTTACATATACCGCCGACAAGATCATCCTTGCCGTCGGTCAAGCGCTCGATGCCGACGGGCTGGGGCTTTCCTTCACGCGCGGCGAAGCGGACAGCACGAACTTCCGCGTGGACGGGACCAATGTGTTCGTGGTCGGCGACATCAGCAAAAACGAAGAAAAGAGCGTTGTCGGCGCCGTCAAGAGCGCAAAGCTCGCCGCGCACTTTATCGACGCTTATCTGGGAGGGTAATCATCATGGTGAAAAAAGATCTGTCCGTCAATTTTCTCGGCGTAAGGTTTGAAAATCCCTTCTGCCTGTCCTCCTCGCCGGTCGGCAACTGCTATGATATGTGCAAAAAGGCGTATGAGGTCGGCTTCGGCGGCGTGGTGTTCAAAACCATCGGTCCGAAGAGCTACTTCATCGACGAGGTTTCGCCCCGCTTTGACAAGCTGGACAAGGAGACGACCGCTTTTATCGGCTTTAAGAATATGGAGCAGATCGCGGAGCACCCGCTCGAGGAGAATCTTGCCGATCTGCGCCGTCTGAAGGCGGAATTCCCGAATAAGGTGCTCATTGCGTCCATCATGGGCAACGACGAGCAGACGTGGGAGGAGCTGGCGCGGCTCGTGACCGAGGCGGGCGCCGATATGATCGAGCTGAACTTCTCCTGCCCGCAGATGACCTCTCACGCGATGGGCAGCGACGTCGGCTCCAGCCCCGAGCTGTGCCGCAAGTATTGCCAAGCCGTTCGCCGCGGCACGCATCTGCCGTTCATGGCAAAGATGACCCCGAACATTACCGACATGGTGCCCGTCGCGCTGGCAAGTCTCGAGGGCGGCGCGGACGGCATTGCCGCGATCAACACGGTCAAGAGCGTCTGCAACGTCGATCTCAACCGATATATCGGTATGCCGATCGTTGACGGCAAATCCTCGATCTCCGGTTACTCCGGCAAGGCGGTCAAGCCCATTGCCCTGCGCTTTTTGCAGCAGATGCGGTCGGACGAGCGGCTGAAGGACCTGCCCATCTCCGGCATCGGCGGCATCGAGACGTGGGAGGATGCCGCGGAATTCATCCTCATGGGTGCGACGACGCTGCAAATGACGACCTCCTGTATGCAGTACGGCTATCGCGTGGTCGAGGACATGAAAAACGGCTTGATGCACTACATGGTCGAGCAGGGCGTGGACAGCCTTGAGGAGCTGGTCGGTCGCGCCAATGCGAACATCATCCCCGCCGAGGAGCTGAACCGCGACTATATCGTCTATCCGAAGATCGACGACGAGAAGTGCCTCGGCTGCGGGCGGTGCTATATCTCCTGCTACGACGGCGCACATCAGGCGATGGAGTGGAACGAGGAGACACGCAGACCGCGTTGCAACACCGAAAAATGCGTCGGCTGCCACCTGTGCGCGCTGGTCTGTCCGATCGGCGCGATCTCCAAGGGGGAGATCAAAATCAAGGCGGGACGCAAGACCCGTCCGGAGGATGTCCGCCCGTAATATTTGTCAACCTGAGCGCCCTGCACGGACAATCGTGCGGGGCGTTATTTACTTGACAAAAGAACGATTTTCCTGCATAATAAGGAAAACGTTGGCATTTGCCGACCGTTCGGAGGAGGTGCGCGGGAGATGGACAAAACTGAATTCTTGCATCGGCTGATGGAGGAGGCGTACCCCATGCTCCTGCGCTACGCGATGTCGGTATTTCACGACCGGATGCTCGCCGAGGAGCTGGCGCTCGACACGTTCCACGAGGCGGCGCGCCACCTTGACGTGCTGCTCTGCCACGATAATCCGACCGGCTGGCTGGTCGTCGTGCTGAAAAACAAGATGAAAACATACAACCGACAGCAAAAACGGCACGCGGAGCACCAAGCGCCGTGGTCGGAGGTCCTCGCGGCACGGCTGCCGAATCCATCGGAGCTGCCGCTCGGCGGCGAGGCGCACTTGCTGCTGCTGTCGCTGCCGAAGCTCCTGCCGCCGGAGGACTACCGCTTTTTCAAGGCGTTTTTGGACGGCGCGACCTATACGGAGCTGGCAGAGCGCTGCGGCATGACCGTTTGGAGCTGCCGAAAACGCATTCAGCGTATCCGCGACAGGCTGCGAAGCGAATTCAGGAAAAATTAAGGAAGCTCTGATTAAGTCTTTGATGTTCGGCTTTGTTGATTTAATCAGAGCTTCCCGAAATTTTTTTGTCACAAATTGCTTTTTGCGGCAATAACATAAGTGAAGGTGATTTTTATGGAAACACAACCGAACCGCTCTCTCTCGCAGTACACCACGGAGGAGCTGGAGCGCCTTTTGAAAGCCGACGTCGAGCCCTCCGAGCTTGACGCGGAGACGATCGAGGAGGCGCTGCGGCTCCTGAATGAACGGGACCCGATCGACCTGCCGGATGCGGAACAGGTGTGGGAGGAGTTTCAGACCTACTACAATACGCCCGACGGGAAGAAGGAGCAGCTTTACCCCTGCGAGCTTCCGCAGATGCGACGGAAAAAGCGCCGTCCGCTGCGGTATGTCGGACTTGTTGCGGCAAGCATTGGCATCCTGTTTGCGCTGTTGACCGTGGCGCAGGCGGCAGGGCTGAAGGTGTTCGACGCGCTGGGGCGCTGGACGGACAACTTTTTCAGCTTTGCGGGAACGGCAAAAACGGTTTCGGAGTATAGCGGCGAGGACTTCACGCCGCAAAACACCTTGCAGCAGACGCTTTCCGATTTCGGGATACCGCCGCAGCTTGCGCCGTCCGAGCTTCCCGCGGGGTATCAGTTGAGCGAATTGGTATACAACGATACTTTGGCATTCCGAACAGTTGCTTCAAACTATACAAATGAAGCAGGTGAAGTGATACGTCTTGATTTTACCGGGTACAGTGACCCTAAGGTGCTTGAGGGGGCTTTCTACCCCAAAGATGCGGGCGATCCGGAAATTTTCGTTCATAACGACATGGAATTCTATGTGTTCTCAAATGCCGGAAGCTGGTCCGCCGTATGGGGCGATGCGAAATACAGTGTTTTCATCAGTGCCCCGTCAAGGGAAACTGTGATCTCCATCTTGAAATCAATACCGTAGGCATAAAAAAGATTGAAATTCTTGTAACGAATTGACGAAAAAAGATGTCTACATAAGTAGAGGGCTTTATAAGCGGAGAACGTCATAACGGTTGCGGTCACGCGTGCACCAAGGCTCCTCCTGTGTAAGGGGGGGGGGACGTTTGCGAGCGCTGCACCAAGCCTCCCCTTACACAGGGGAGCCAAGGCGTGGACGGTAGTGTTGCCGCTTATCGGCTGTAGTGAGCGGCGTCTCTGACGCCCCGCTGCGGGCGCGTTGATTCCGCAGCGACCCATAATTCCAAACTACAAACAGGAGGGACGGACATGAACATATTTTTCACCCAGCTTCGACGACGGGCGGTGCTGTTTGGGCTGCTTGCTGTACTGCTGGCTGTTGTCGTCGCGTTTCAGGCGATCAGCTTTTCGTCGTTGATCGCCGTTCGGGACCAAATCAAGGCCGTCAGCGGACAGTACACAACGATCGCCGTCCCAAAGACCGAATTCAACTACCTCCGCACCTTTTATGAGGATGACGGAACGGAGGCGGTATCGCTTCTCCGGCAAAAGACGAAATACCCCGGGCTGCTCTCCGAGGATCGCCGCGCCCTCCTGAAAGCCCATGTGACCGGCTGCGAATCGGTGTCCGCATACGAAAAGGACTATTTTTCCAACGATACCTACGATATGTTCAACCGCGCATTTGCGGTCTTGGCGGTGCGGTGTACCGACGTCCGCGAGGACGTATTGACTTGGTCCAAGGCGAATTATGACGAAAACGGCGAGCTGATCGACTTCTTTGACTACCCGGTGCGCGGCTTCGGCGCAGAGTTTACGCCGGAGGAGACCGTCAGCCTGTTTCCGGCTTACGACGGAATTTTCCCGCCGATGGAAACGATCAGCTCCGGCGGTGTCTATCCGACCGACGGCAAGCTGCCCTTTGAGGTGGGCAAAACCTATCTGCTCTTCGGCTGTATCTTCCCGAGCCAGAAAATCATCAGCGATTACGACGAAAACGGTGATTATATTTACGATTTCGCCTTTCCCGGGCGATATTCGCTGAACATCTGCGAGCAGGCTATGAACGGCGGGACCTCGGATGACCTTGATCAGAGATGGGACATGCTTCATTCCTGGACGATGGTCGAGGGGGAGGACGGCATCTTCTATCAGCGCATGGACGAGGGAACGCTGCCCTACTGCGCGGAGTATACCGGCACGGTCGAGGAGTTCTTAAACAGTGCGGACGGCGCGATTTGGCGCGACACGATCCTGCCGCTGTGCAAGACGAATTACGAAAGCGCCGAGGTCATTTTAACCGATAATTTGGAGAGTATGCTCCGGTTCAACACCGGCGACGCGTCTGTTTTTGAGGGGCGCAGCTTTGAGCCGCAGGAGTACGCGGACGGTGAAAATGTCTGCCTTGTCAGCGCAGCTTACGCGGCAAAAAACAATCTGTCCGTCGGGCAGACGCTGGAGCTTGACCTCTACGGCTCGTCGGTGCGCACGCAGAATATGCTGGTCGGCGACTTTTCTCTTTCGGAGGTCAACTGCAATGTTTACGAGCCGTGTAAAGAGGAAAACCGTCTCGGTATCAAGAAGGAGTTCAAAATCGTCGGCATCTATTCCGCACCCGAGTTCGGTACGGGCGAGCAGAACTTTAACGCCAACACGATCTTTCTCCCCAAGGCCTCCGTCCCGAACGCGGAGCGATACGAAAATATTGAGCACAGCCTGCTGTACTCTTTGATTTTGGAGAACGGCAAGGCGGATGAGTTCGAGGCGGCGCTGAAGGAGCGCGACTGCGGCGGGCTGTTTGCGTATTTCGATCAGGATTACAATGTGCTGGCGGAGACGCTGGACGTGATGGAAGGAAACGCAGTGCGGATGGTTCTTATTAGCAGTGCACTGTTTGTGTTGGTCACGGCACTGTTCTTCTTCCTGTTCCTGCGGCAGACGGCAGACCCCGCGAGGAAGCTGCGGCTCTTGGGTGTCCGTGCGGGGGCTGTTCGGCGGCAGAGGTACGGTGCGGCGGTTGTTTTGATCGTCGCTGCCGCCGTTTTGGGTGCGGCAGGCGGCGCGGGACTTTACGGCGCAGTCACTAAACGTGTTCTGTCGGGCAATATCGCCCTCCAACCGACCGCGCTCCTCCTCGCCGTCGCCATCCAAACGATCTTGTTACTCCTTGCCGCCCTGCTCTGCACCCTCGCAACGGCAAGGCAGAATTTGGTGCAGAAAAAATAAAAATTGAGGGGAGAGAAATGTCGTGAAGAAAACCGGTTCCGCCCTGCGGCGGATGACGCTGGCGGTGCTCTGGCGGCGGAAGGGGGTCAGCCTGCTGCTGGTGCTGCTGGCGGCGCTGGGCGTGTTCTCGGCGGCGCTGCTGCAAAATTTGGCGCTGCGGCAGGAGCGCACGATGGCGGACATGATCGAAAACACGCCGATCCGCTGCGTCGTCACCGATGCACAGGGCGCGTCAAGTGATAAGCTCGGTATGGTCAGCGCCTTCGTCGATATGCTCATGGGCTATCGGCACGAGCGCGGCTGCTATGCCGACGAGGGGGCAAAAAACGTCCGCGCCAAGGCCTCAATGCTCCTGCAAAGCCCAAAGGACACGACCCTCTGCCGCATTCTGAGCCTCGATTCGGACAGCGCATTCGACGCGGTTTCCGGTGCGGAGGTCACGTTCTTCGACGGCTGGTCGGAGGACCTGTTCGGCGGCACGGAGCGCGTCTGCGTCGTGCCGGAGAACATGCTCCTGACGGCGCAGACGGATGCGGACGGCGACCCTGCCGTCACGATCGACTATATCGGCGACCCCGTTCCATTGAAAATCGTCGGCACGGTCAGCGGGCAGACGGGCGCGACAATTTGGTGCCCGTTTTACGCGACGATGCAGGACGGGCAGTCGGAGAGTTTTTACGTCGATTCCTGCTCGTTCGACATCCGCGACAACACGCGCTTAGAGGAATGTAAAACGGAAATTTACAAGACGTTCGTCGTGCCGAAGCTGACCAATCAGCTCGACTGGAAAACCTACGGCGTGATCGTCCACGACGAGGAATTCACCGCGTCGGTGGGCGAGTTTGAGTCGAATCTCAAGACGCTGCGCCTGCTGCTGCCGATTTTGCTGGCGCTGTTCGCGGGCGTGGGCTTCCTCGCGGCGTACCTGACCACGCGCGGGCGCAAGCGCGAGTTCGCGGTCATGCGCTGCATCGGGCGCAAGCAGCTCGGCATTTTCGGCCAGGTGTTCGGCGAGGAGCTGCTGCTGGCGCTGCTCGGTGCTGCCATCGGCGCGGGGGTCGCCTTCGCCATCGAGGGCAACTACCCGCTTGCTGCCGTCAGGAGCGCGGGACTGCTGCTGGGACTGTTCCTGCTCGGCGCAGCGGTCGCTTGCTTCGCGGTAACCAATGTCAACGTAATGAAACTGATGAAAACGGAGGATTGAACATGGAACGTTTGGAAGCAAAGGATGTGCGCTACGAGTATCGCACGAAAATGCAGATCGTCCGCGCCGTCAACGGCGTGAGCTGCACGTTCGAAACGGGCAAGGTCTACGCCGTCGTGGGCGCGTCGGGCAGCGGCAAGACGACATTTTTATCCCTGCTGGCAGGGCTGGACGTGCCTGTCGGCGGCTCGATCGACTTTGACGGCAAGTCCACCGCCGATCTCGACCGCGATGCGTACCGACTGGAGCACGTGTCGGTCATCTATCAGAATTTCAACCTGTTTTATCATCTTACGGTGCTGGAAAACGCCGCCTATCCGCTCTATGTGAAGAAAATGCCGAAGAAGGAAGCGGACGAGATCGCACGGCAGATGTTAGAGCGCGTCGGGCTGACGCCGGAGCAGCTCACGCGGCTGCCGAATATGCTCTCCGGCGGCGAGCAGCAGCGCGTCGCAATCGCGCGGGCGCTGGCGTCGGGGACGGAGCTGATCCTCGCCGACGAGCCGACGGGCAATCTCGACACCGAGAACAGCCGTAACATCGTCGAAATTCTGCGCAGCCTCGCGCACGACGAAAACCGCTGCGTCATTGTCGTCACCCACGACCCTACCGTCGCAGAGCTGGCGGACAGAGTTCTTCCCATGCAGGATGGAAAACTGCGAATGTAACCACTGAAGCAGTAGTTCAAAGCGGCTTTTGGCATCTCTTCAATATATTCGCCCGGTGTTTTTCTGAGTATAGAGGTGCGGAAACAAGGATGTTATACATTGAAACTTTTTTGAAAGGATGAGGCTTTTTGAAAAGAGTGTTTGCAATTTTAATCGTCGCTGCCGTAGCCATTAGTATTTCATTGATGATTTTGCCAGTTTCGGCAGCAAAGGCGGTAGATCGTGTTACGATATATCTCAATGATGAGCCAAGCGTTGAGCCACCGAAAGCCGTGAAGGTTGGTTCCGTAAATGAGTTGAAACATTATCTAGACGAATATCATCAGGGAATTGGGCTGGACTTTGATAGATATGATAAGGCGTTCTTTCAAGAGAGTGTGCTTCTCTTTACACTTGCGAAGACTACTGGAAGTTCCCCATACTTTGAAATCTTCTCTGTTGAGGAAATGGAAACATCAATTAATGTTAAACTGACAAGAGAAGATACGCCGACCACTCCCGATATGGCGTCTTGGATTTTGGTGGTTGAAATGGATCGCGATGCCCCGGAAAGAGAAATTTTAGTAGATTCTCTTTCGGTTGCTACCGCACCGTACAGACGAGTGTCAGACCATGTTTTTGTGAATGACATTTGCACAATTTGCGGTGCAATAGCGCCAATTCAATTCACGGATGTCCAAGAGAGCGCATGGTATGCAGATGCGGTAACATATGCTACAGAACGTGGCCTAATGCGTGGTGTTGGAGATGGTCAATTTGCACCGGAAGAAACGATGACTCGCGCAATGCTTGTGACGGTGCTTTGGCGTTATTCGGGGGAGCCAGAGGCAAGTAAGAAAAGCCAATTCGTCGATGTGCCCAATGGGTCCTACTACACCGAGGCAGTTGCATGGGCAGCGGAACAAAAGATCGTCTATGGGACGGCGAGCAACTGTTTTGATCCTAATGGAGCAATCACACGTGAGCAATTAGCAACAATTCTATTTCGATTCAATGTAGAAGATGTGGGTGAGATGCTTGATGGCGAAGTTTTTTCGAGATTTGCGGACGGAACAATGGTACAGGACTACGCTGTCAAAGCAATGCAGTGGGCAATTACAGAAAAACTCATCTTAGGATCAAATGAACAAAATAGGCTTTATCTGAATCCACAGAGTAGTGCGACTCGTTCGCAAGTTGCTGCTATTTTGATGCGCTATTTAGGCGGGCTTCCCCAAGCCCGCCGCGTGCAGGAACTTTCGATAGAATCCATAGGGGCGGTCATTGACTGCCCGCTGTACCGCGCCGAAATACGACTTGCAGCAAAATAGGAACTGCCATCTGCGGGCGATTGATAATCGCCCCTACGGTGTTGAACGGCAGCGCTTCCGTGAAGCCCCGCTGCGGGCACGTTGATTCCGCAGCGACCCATAATTCCAAACATCAAAAATACAAACAGGAGGGACGGACATGAACATATTTTTCACCCAGCTTCGACGGCGAGTGGTATTGTTTGGGCTGCTCGCTGTCCTGTTGGCGGCAGTCGTCGCGTTTCAGGCGATCAGTCTTTCGTCGCTGGTCGCGGTCTGGAAGCAAATCAACGCCGTCAGCGGGCAGTACACGACCATCGCAGTGCCGCGTGAAGGGACGTCATGGCAAGCCCTCTTCTATGTTGACGGCGAAGCCGCTCCGCTTTCGGCGCAGGAAACGACCTACCCTGCGCTTCTGACCGAGGATCGGCGCGGATATTTGACCGCTCATGTGACGGATTGTATGTCGGTTTCGTGCTACGAAAAGGGCTATTTTTCCAACGATGCCTATGATATGTTCAGCCGGTCACTCGTCGTTATGACGGGGCGTTGCACCGAGGCGCAGGAGCTTGTGCTGCCGGAAAGCCGAAATACATACGACGAATACTGGAACGTTACGGGGCAAGAGAATTACAACAGGCGCTTATTTACCGCCGATTTTTCATTGGAAGAGATCGTCAGCGAATTCCCGTCCTATGCCGAGTCACTGCCGCGGTTTTACAACATCCATACCGCGGGTCCCTATCCGTCCGACGGAAAAATGCCGTTTGAGGAGGGCAAGACCTACCTGCTGTTCGGCTGCCTGCTTCCCAGTCACAAGGTTGTTGACGATTTCGATGAAAACGGCGGCTACACCTATAAATTCAGCAATCCCGACAGCGTCTGGCTCAACCTGTACAGTATTGTCACTGACGAAAGCGAATGGACTGCCTCGCTGCGCGGCGAATATAGCGATTATCTCCGCTCGTGGACGCTGGTCGAGGGCGACGACGGGGTTTACTACGAACGCATGGACGAGGGCACGCTGCCCTACTGTGCGGAGTATAGCGGTACGGTTGAGGAATTCCTCAACAGCAAGGACGGCACGATTTGGCGCGACACCGTTCTGCCATTTTGCAAGACAAATTACGAGAGCGCGAATGTAATTTTAACAGATAATCTGAACTGCGTTCTCTGGTTCAACACCGGCGACGCTTCGATTTTCGAGGGGCGCAGCTTTGAGCCGACGGAATATGCCGACGGCGAGGATGTTTGCATTATCAGCGCTGCCTATGCGCTGAAAAACGGTCTTTCCGTCGGCGATTCCGTCGAACTGGACCTTTATCGGGCGAAGCTCGGGATTTTCCCCGTGCTTGCCGGCGATTTCATGCCGTCCACGGTGCAATGCAATGTCTATGAGCCGTGCAAAGAGGAAAATCGGCTCAATATAAAGAAACACTACCGTATCGTCGGCATTTACACCGCGCCGGAATTCGCCACGGGCGAGCACGCCTTTTCCGCGAACACGTTTTTTATCCCCAAAGCCTCTGTCCCGAATGCCGGGCGCTATGAAAGCATCAGCCGCTGCCTGCTGTACTCGCTGGTTTTGGAAAACGGCAGGATACATGACTTCATGTCAACGATGAAGGAGCTGGGACATGCCAACGCGTTTGCCTATTTCGATCAGGATTACAATGTGCTGGCGGAGACGCTGGACGTAATGGAAGGAAACGCGGTGCGGATGGTGCTGCTCAGCGGGGCGCTGTTTGTGCTGGTTGCGGCGTTGTTCTTCTTCCTGTTCCTGCGGCAGACGGCAGACCCCGCGAGAAAGCTGCGGCTGCTGGGTGTCCGTGCGGGAGCTGTTCGGCGGCAGCGGTACGGTGCAGCGGTCGTTTTGATCGTCGCTGCCGCTGCTTTAGGCGCGGCAGGCGGCGCGGGACTTTACAGCGCAGTCACCAAACGCGTCCTCTCGGGCAATATCGCCCTCCAACCGACCACGCTCCTCCTCACCGTTGCCGCGCAGACCGCGATTTTACTCCTCGCCGCCCTGCTCTGCACCCTCGCAACGGCACGGCAGAATTTAATGCAGAAGAAATAATTCCCCTACAGTCCGCTAAACGATAGCACTACGTTCAATGTCGTAGGGGCGATTATCAATCGCCCGCAAATGGCAGTTTCTGTTTTGTCGCAAGCCGCATTTCACACGGTACGGCGGGCGGTCAATGACCGCCCCTATGGATTCTATCGGTAGTGCCTACACGCGGGGCGGCATACCTGCGAGGGGCACCCCTTCCACGCAATAACCACAACCGCAGACGGAAAAACGACAGAAAAACGGAGGAAGCGGCAGCTCCCTCCGTTATTTTGCGCAATCATTGTTTCAAATCGCGATCGGTTCCATGTTTTTTAACTGTAATTGCAGCTTGTCCGCGATCAGGGCGATAAACTCCGAGTTGGTCGGCTTGCCCTTCGTGTTCGAAACGGTGTAGCCGAAAAAGCGCTGCAAGGTTTCCAGATCGCCGCGATCCCATGCAACCTCGATGGCATGGCGAATGGCGCGTTCGACGCGCGAGGGTGTTGTGGCAAAGGTTTTCGCCACCTGCGGATAGAGCACCTTCGTAATGGCGTTGATGACCTCCATATCCTTGACGGCGATGATGATCGCCTCGCGGAGATATTGGTAGCCCTTGATATGTGCCGGAACGCCGATCTCGTGAATCATGGAGGTGACCATTGCCTCCACATCGGCGTCGCGTGATCTGCCGTAGGGCTTGCGCTGCTGCTGGACGGCGTTGCGCATCTCATCAAGACGCTCCAAAACGGCGCGGCTCGTGCAGGGCTTGAGCAGTACATACTGCACGCCGAGGGAGACCAGCAGACCCGAAACGAACTCGGTCATAAAATCCGCCAATACCAGCAGCATCGGCTTGGTTTCCATCGCGTTGGCGGCCCTGATGACCGAGATCCCGTCTGCCTGGGGCAGCATCATATCCACCACAAGGATCTCGGGCTTTACCTCGCGCAGCAGATCCGCCGCGCGAACTCCGTCATTCGCGTAGCCGACAACGGCGTACCGGTCAGACTGCTTGAGCGTAGCGGCGAGGGTGACCGAAAAATCCTCGCTGTTATTTGCAAGCATGACGCGATACAATTTTTCCATGTGACAACATTCCTCCTCCTTGAATCCGTGTTTGCAAAACGGTAGTTTTAATTTACCATATCATTCGATGTTTTGCAATAAAATTTATGCGAAATCAACCAAATTCCTTTCGACATTTTTTGCAAAAATGTGAAAGATACACAAATTTTTTCTCGGATAAAAACAGCAATGCTATGACAAGAACGGCAAAAATCCGAGCGGATTCGCAGGAAGCAAGGACATATAAAAGGAAAACAAAGACAACCCGCCCGATGTACTGCAACAAAGCAGAGCACCCGACGGGTTTTCGGAGTTGCGAAGGAGGGTGAAAATCGCGAGGCGGACGTTAACGCACCTTGAGCAAATCGCGAATTTCGGCAAGAAGCTTTTCTTCATTGCTCGGCTCGGGGGGTGCCGCCGGCGCTTCCTCTTTCTTTTCCTTGCCGAGCGAGCGCAGGGTGTTCATTCCTTTGACCATCAGGAAGATCACAAAAGCAAGAATCAGGAAGCTGATGACGGAGGAGAGAAAATCGCCGAAGCAGAGGTAATTGACAATTGCCTCGCCGGTTTCCGGATCGAGTTTTTCGCCGAACAGGGAGGGCAGTGCAATCTTCCACGAGGAGAAGTCAATGCTGCCGGTAAAGATTGAGATGATCGGCATAATGAGATTTTTGGTGAAGGAATCGACCAAATCCTTGAATACGCCGCCGATAATGACGCCGATTGCCATATCGAACATATTACCCTTCAGCGCAAATTCCTTGAATTCCTTGATGAATCCGTGCGCCTTTTCTTTTTTTGCCATGCGGCGCCTCCTTTGTATTATGTGATATCAGGGTATGGCGCGGCGAGAGGGGCTGCTTTTCGGAGCAAAACGGCTTGATGCCGGGGCATCGGAGCTTTCACGAAAAGTCTCGCCGCGCCAACAATTCTATTATAGCGCTTTTACAGGGAAACGCAAGAGGCTTTTCTCGCAAAAATCACAAGATGTGCGATTTTATTTATCATCTGACACAAGCTGTTCCGAATTTGGGGTGCTGCAGTGTCATGCGCCGTACTTTTCGCAGATACGTCGGAGCTTGCTGCCGATCGGCTTTGCCAGCAGCAGGAGAAAGACGATGTTTGACACGCAGTAAATCGCCGTGTAGCCCGCCGAGCTGACGATCGCGGCAAGATAGCGGCTGAAAACGAAGCTGCCGTCCGCCCACAGCACCGTCCAAATGTCCATCAGTGCCGAGTAGACCACGCCGCTCAACGCACCGAAGATACACAGTGTCACGCGGCTTGCCCTGAGCCGCTTGGCAAAAATGCCCGCCAGCAGCCCCACCATGCCCCACGCGAACATCTGAAAGGGCGTCCACGGTCCCTGACCGAAGTAAAAGTTGGACAGCACAGCCGTCAGCGCACCGGTGAGAAAGCCCGCCTCGCTGCCGAAGTACATCGCGGTGAGAATGACCATTGCCGTTACCGGCTTAAACCCGGGCAGAACGGCAAACAGCAGCCGACCCAGCACAGAGAGTGCCGTCAGCACGGCTATGAGCACCAGTCGGATGCCTGCGCCGTCCCTGTGCTCAAAGGTGAGAAAGAACGGGATGCACGCGAGCACAGCGACAGCCAGAGAGAGAAAGGCGTACCGCTTGCTGCCGAAGACCGTGCTGCCGAGCAGTACGACTGCCGGCACAACCAAAAGCAGCAGCGCGTAGGAAATTCGTTTTTTCATTCCCGCCCCCTCCGACACAGCGCGACAACCTCCTCGCACAGCACGGCGTTCGGTAAGAGCGTTCGCGCAATGCGGCTGGCGGCGGTCGTGTAAAAGTGGTTGCCGGAGAAGAATTCGTTCGGCGCGCCGTCGGCGATGATCTCTCCGTCGAAGAAAAGGGCGCAGCGGTCGGCGACTGCCGCCGCAAATTCCACGTCATGCGTTACAAGAAGGATTGAGCGCCCCTCGGCGCGAAGCGCACGAAGCAGCGCACGCAGACGCTCCTTGTACTGCGCGTCAAGCCCCTTGGTCGGCTCGTCGAGCAGCAGCAGGCGCGGATCGGTCAGCAGGAGCTTACCGAGGGCGCATTTTTGCTGCTCGCCGCCACTGAGATCGTAGGGATGACGGTCCAGCAGCGCCGCGATGTCCAGCCGTGCGGCAAGGGCATCGATCTTCTCTGTCTGTTCGGCGGGCTTGACCCCGTGCGCCTCCAAGAGGGCGCGGCAGTCCTCGCGGACGGTATCCTTCAGGAAAACGGTGCGCGGGCTTTGCGGCAGCAGCGACAGGCAGTTGCGATACAGTGCCCCGTTTTTGTAGTCCTTCATCTTTTTGCCGAGGACGCGGATCGTGCCGCGATACGGCCTTTCCAACCCTGCCAGCAGGTGCAGCAGGGTTGTTTTGCCCGCGCCGTTGCCGCCGAGCAGGGCGAAGATCTCCCCTCCGCGGACGGAGAGCGACAGCTCCCGCAGCACATCGGGCGAATCCTTTTCGTAGCGGAAGTAAAGCCCTTCCGCCTCCAAAACGGGCGGCGTCTGCGGGCGCGGTCGGACGGGAACAAGAGCTCCCGCACGGTCGGCGAAGCGGCGCTCCAGCAGCTCCCGCCCCTCGCGCACGGTCAGCGGGCAAGGCGCGTCCCCCGCGTCCAGCCCTGCCCAAATGCGGCTTGCGCTGGGGAGGCCGAGGGCAAGCGGATGATCGCGCAGTGCGGCACAAAGCTCCCGCGGCGTCCCGCTCAGACAGGGCTTGCCCCGCTCCGTCACGATCACACGGTCGGCGACGGGAAAGACCTCCTCCAGCCGATGCTCGGAGAGGAGGATCGTCAGCCCCAGCTCGCGGTTGAGCTTTTGCAGCGTTGCGATAAAGTCCGCCGCCGCAATGGGGTCAAGCTGGCTCGTCGGCTCGAGCAGCAGCAGCTTCGGCTGCATGACCATGACCGCCGCTAAATTCAAAAGCTGCTTCTGACCGCCGGAGAGACGGTCGGTGTCGTTGTGATACCACGACTGGATGCCGAAATAGCTTGCCATCTCACCCACGCGCCGCCGAATATCGGCGGTTTTCATGCCCAAGCTCTCCGGACCGAACGCCAGCTCGTGCCAAACCTTGTCGGTCACAAGCTGCTCATCGGGGTCCTGCCGCACGAAGCCGATCTCCGCAGCGCTGCGCCGATCGTCAAGGGCGGCAAGCGGTTCGTTGCAATATAAAATTTCGCCGTCGAGTGTTCCGTGCGGGGCAAGCTCCCGCTTGAGCAGACGCAGCAGGGTCGTTTTGCCGCTGCCGGACTGCCCGCACAGGACGGTGAAGCTCCCGCGCTCGACGGAAAAGCTCAGTTTCGACAGCGCCGCCTCGTCCCGATTGGGGTAGGTGAAGCTCAGATCTTTGACTTGCAGTAATTCCATTGCAGCGTCTGCCCTCCTTCGATGATAAACGGCGCGAAAGCCAGCACCGCAAAGGCAAGGTCACCCGCCAGCGCAAGCGGACGCGTGTCCACGCCGCTCAGCGCGGGGTAGTAGGTAAAGCCGCCGTAGCCGAGGACGCCGACCGTCAGATACAGCCCCGCCGTCACAAGCGTCAGTATGAGCAGCACGGCGTCGCGGTGCGTAAAGTGATAGTTTGAATATGCGGTGCGCCCCTTCAGCCCATAGCCGCGTGCCTTCATCGAGCGGCTGACCTCCACGGCGTTCTCCAGTGACCAGCCGACCAGCCCCGAATAGACAGAGAGCTTTGACCGCAGGCGGTCGAGATAGCTTTCCGAGGTGTACAGGCCGAGCGTCTGCTGCGCCCGTTCGAGCTTTTTCGCCTGCCGACGCAGCAGCGGGACATACCGCAGCGCCATCGACAGCACCAGCGACAGGCGCGGGATTGCCCGTCCGAACAGATACAGCAGCTTTTCGCTCGTCATGATGCGGCTCCAGCAGCGACACCACAGCAGCACCGCCCAAAGCGTGAAGCCCAGCCCCGCGCCGTAAAGGATCGCCTCGAGCGTGATCGCCCGCCCGTTCAGGAAGAACAGGGGTGTGACGCCGTTGTGCGAAAAAAGCGGGTTGGTCAGCGTGACGAGCAGCACGAGCGGGAGGTAAAAGGTCAGATCGGTCAGCTTTTCCCGCCGCGTCGTCATTGTTGCGGCGAAGCACAGCCCGCCTGCCAGCGCAAGGAGCACGGTCACGGGGCTTGCCGAGAACATTGCGATCAGCAGCACCGCCGCAAAATATGCCAGCAGCGCCGTGGGGTGATAGCGTTCAAAAAATCTCACTGCCGATAGCCCACATCCTCTCCCAGCGAGCAGGTGTAGACCCACTCGATCACGTCCCCGTCGGACAGCGCGTAAGCCGAGCAGCCGCGATCGGGGAAGCTGCCGTTGACCCGATAGACCCACCCCGAGGTCGGTCCGCAGGAAAATTCGTAAAGATACCCCAGCCCCTCGACGTAGATGCTGCCGTAGAGCGGCGTTTCCTGGTATTCAAAGGGGATGCGCTCGTGGCGCACCGCACGGTAGAGGACGTCGAACACCGTGTCGCCGGAGCGCAGAGCGTACCGGGTCGAGGGCAGGATCGTGCCGTCGGCGGGCAGGTAGTCGAGCACACCGTCATCCAAGCGGTCGGCGTTTTCCAGCGCCGTGTCGCAGCGGATGGAGAGCGTCACCGCAGGCGCTCCCTCCTCAATGTCCTCCAAGTGGAGGAGATAGAACTCATCCACGGATTGGATGTCGCACGTCAGGAGTACCGCCGCGACGAGCACGGCAATCGCAAGCAGGAGAAGCAGGTTTTTCTTCATAGCAAACAGTGTAAATTACGGACGGGGAATCGCCGCAGCGATTCTTTCGGACGGTTAAAAGGACATTAAAATCAGAAAAACACCGATCGGGTGAACGCCGATTGGCTCCCTCTGACGAGAGAGGTCAGCGTGCGGAAGAATCCTCAGTTATGTCATTCCGAAGCCGTAGCCGTTGGCGACGAAGGAGTCTTACGGATACGGGCTCTCCGCTTGCCGGTCGGAGCGAAGCGACGTGGGAATCTCATGTGAAATCTTTCGAATTCGCCGAGATCCATCGAGATTTCAAAACAGTCCTGCGAGATTGCCACGGGTGCAAGCACCCTCGCAATGACAAACTCGGCACTTTTTTTGACAGTCTTACCTCCCACATCAGAGGGAGGTAAAGGGTGCGGCTATATTCGCAGCGATTCGGTTATTTCAGAAAGTTTTCAATATAGCGCATCAGGAGCGTGGCGACCTCGGCGCGGGTGGCGCTGCCCTGCGGATTGAGACGGAGCGCGCCGCCGTCCCTGCTGCCGCCGACGATGCCCTCCGCAACCGCCCAGCGCAGCGCGTCGGTCGCGTAGCTGCTGACTGCGGACGCGTCGGCAAAGCGGTCAAAATCGCCGCGTTTTTCCGTGGTTCGCTCCAGTTTGTTCGCGTAACGGAACAGAATGACTGCCAGCTGTTCCCGCGTGATCTTGCCGTCGGGGTCGAAGCGGTTGTCGCCGATGCCGTTGACCACGCCGTTGTGCGCTGCCCATGCGACGGCGGCGGAGTACCACGTTCCGCTCGGCACGTCGGAGAAGCTGCTTACGCCCTCCGTCGGCTTGCCCGCATAGCGCCAAAGCACCGTGACGAGCATAGCACGGGTCATCGAGCCGTCGGGGTCAAAGCGCCCGCCACCCACGCCATTCATCAGCTCGTTTGAAACGGCGTAGTCTACCGCATTTTTATACCATGCCTTGGCGGAAACGTCAAGGAATTCGACGGGTTTCGGCTCGTCGGGAAGGTAATTCGGGTCCTTCGCGCCGCAGCGGGTGCAGGCGCCGTCCCGATAAGCATGCCCGAGTGCCTCGACAAACATACCCTCGTAGCTGTCGCCGCAGGCGGCGCAGGTGTAGGTCGTGAAGCCCCGCTCCGTGCAGGTCGGCGGCGTGACGCTCTCCGTGTAGCGGTGCGTATGGGTCAGGCGCGGAATTTCCGTGTTCTCGCTCCGACGGTAGCCGCAGTAGCACTCCTCATGCTTCAGTCCGACCTCCTGCTCGGTCGCCTCGCGGTCGATCACCCACGAAAATTCGTGCGGTCGGAAGTCCTCGTCCTTTTCGCCGCAGTAGCTGCAAACGCCGCGGTGTCCCGTCTCGTTTGCCTCGACCTCGGTGTAAAGGTGGGCGCGGACGCTGAGGGACGCCAGCCCGATCGGGGCGTGGAACGTTGTCCCCGCCGCGCCGTCCTTGTCCTGATAGAGGACGTTTTTCAGCGCGATCTGGAAGGCGTTGTCGTCCATGGTCAGCGGGGCGTCGGAGTACGAGACGGAATCCGTCACGTCGCGCCTTGTGCCGTTGGCAAAGGTCGCCGTCACGGTCATGCCCTTCGGATCAAAGACCTCACCGACGTGGTAGACCGTCTTTTCCGGCTGCGTGGTTACGGTTACCTCCGTCGGGACGCTGCCGACCGCCATCAGATAGCCGGAATCGTTTTTGAAATAGATCGTGCCGTCCGCGTCCGCAATGGGGCTGCAAATGGCGTACTGCGCCTGCTCGCCGCTCGGCGTGAACAGGACGTAGGCGGTGTCAAGCTGCCTGCCGTCCGCCGTTTCGACGGTCGTCGGCTCCGCAGCGGTCTGCCCGGGGCGGTCGCGGAGGACGCGGAGCTTGCCGGGCGTGTAATTATCGAAGAAATAGACGGAAACCGTGCCATCGCCCTCGTCGTAGGCAGTGGTCAGGATGCCGCTCGTCTGCGGGTAGCCCTGCGTGGGGACGCTGTAGACGACCGCCATCGTGTTCAGGTCGATCACCGTCAGATTGTGACCGGAGTACGCGCCGAACTGTGCCGTGCCGGACACGCCGACGTATGCCCGCCCGTTGTAGATCGTGGGCGTGCAGGTGCTCATGGCGGGCTTCTTCGGATCGTTTCCGCCGTTGGACAGGCGCACGGAGCGCAGCTTGCCGAACTGCCCGTCCGCATCGACGGCGACACCGTAGAAATAACCGCCCTTGGTGGTGAAATACGCGGTTCCGGAGACGCTCGTTTCGCTGTCGGGTACGAAGGCGACCGAGCTTCTTGCGTCGCCGGTATGCGGCAGGGTCAGCTCGTCGAGCAGGACGCCGCTCCTCGGGTCAAAGGACAGAATGCGGCTGTAGCCGGTGAGATAGCCCGAGCAGCCGTCATCCGTAGTGACCAGCACAAAGTCGTCGCAGGCGTAAGCGCCCGCCCAGTAGAAGCCGCCCATGGAGGTGTAGTACCACGCGGCAAGCTTTTGCTCATCCGCCCGCGTCGGGTCCTCGTCGGTCACGCTGAGGCAGACAAAATTCGCCTGCTCCGCCTCCTGCCGCCAGAAGCCGGTGTAGATGCAGCCGTCGTGGTAGATGATCGGGCAGTTCGGCTGACCGCCCAGTGCGTCGCGGTAGAGCCAAAGCGTTTCGAGCGTTACCGCGTCGAACGCCTGAATGCAGCCGTCCGCCAGCCCCACGAAGATCATACCCTCGGCATAGGTGGGGGAGTTGATGGCGAAGCTGGATTTGTGGTCCATTTTTCCGACGGCAAGCACGTTGCCGCTGTTCTTGTCGAGACGGTAAATCTTGTCGGCGGCATAGGTGTACAGGCAGTCGTCCACGAGGATCGGGCAGCCTGCCGCGTCGGAGGCATAGCCGTCGCCGATCGCTGCCGCCCAGTACAGAACGGCGTCCTCGGCGGCGGTCGGGGTCGGCGCGTCGATCACGCCGTTGTTGTACCGATCGGCGCGGAAGGCGGGCCATGCGGCGTCAAGGTCCTGCAAGCTGTCGTTTTTCGGCGCCTGCGTGAGTGTGAAGTCCAGCGCCGCATCCGACTGCGGCGCGATATATTCGGTCGTTTGCGTCCCGACATAGCCGACGGCGGTCACGGTAATGCGATAGCGGTCGTCGGGGGTCAGCGGGAAGCGTCCGTCCTCGGCGGGCGCAACGGAGCGTCCGTTCTGTGTGTTGACGATGAAAACCGCGGCGTCCGTCGGGTCGCAGCGGACGGTCAGATAGGTCGGCTCCGTCTTTCGGACGGTGACGGTGTATTCCGTGGGGATCGCCGCCGCGTCGGTGTGGCAGACGGTGAGGCGGAGCGTCTCCTCGGGGAGGGTCGGCTCCAGCGCCGCCGCGACGTCTTGCAGCGTCTCATAGCGCGCGCCGTTGAGCAGGACGGTGTAGCCGCCGCTGTTCGGATTGCTCTCAACGGGGGTGCTGCGGAGCGTGCCGTTCAGGGTGAGCGAACGGGCGCTGCCGACAATGCGGGTGTAATAGTTCGCGACGTCGCGGGAGAAGGTCGTCGTCGCGCCCGCCGCGTCCGTCAGCGTCAGCGGCGTGCCGTCCGCCGTCGAGAGGGTGAGGTCCCGCAGCGTCAGCCGCCGTGCCAGTGTCAGCGTGTAGTCCTGATAATAGGTCACGCCGCCGCTCTCCCGCCGCAGCCGTATCGTCAGGGTGTTGGAATTGCCGCCGACGGAGAGCAGATAGCTGCAAATCTGCGCTCTGCCGCTCGGACTGACGGGCAGCGCGATCTCCTGCTCGTTCGGGATACCGTTCGTGGTATTCAGCGGGGTCTGACGGTTATAGCGGGCAAAAACGCGGTAGGCGCTGTCGGAGCAGGTCGCTTGAAGGTACACGGCGGAGTTGGCGTCGGGTACCGTTACGGTGTATTCGTGCCGTGCCGCCTCAGCCGGCGGCGCAACGGGGAAGGTGATGGCGTTGGCGGGGTTTGCCGCGCTGTAGAGTACGAAATCCGTCAGCCGATCCTCCGTCTCCGGTGTTGCGGCGGAGACGGACAGCCCCTCGGCGGCGGTGAATTCGGCGGTCGTGTGGAAATGCTCGTTCTTCGTCGCGGTGTAGGTGTATTTTTCGTTCGGAATCAGCCGATAGCTCCCGTCCGAGCGCGGCGCGATCTCACAGCCTGCGGCGTTGCGGATAATAATGTCCGTCTCTGCGTCCGTCGTCGTGACCGAGACGCCGACGGCAGCGACCTTTGTAACGTGCAGCACATAGGTCGTTTCCGCGCCGCTTTCGTGGGTGACGCGGACGGAGATATCGTCCCCGTCGCGGACGGGAACGGCGGTATCTGCCTGATTGTTGTATGTTACGGTATATTCTTCACCGAACGGCGTTGCCTGTAAAACCAAGGCGTCGGAAACGGTCGTCACGTTGTATTCCGTCGTCTGCGGCGCGAAGCTCAGCGGCAGGACGGTGCCGTCGCCCGTGACGGTCAGCGCCGACAGCGTGGGCGTGCGCTCGACGCGGAGGGGGAGGGACTGAATTTGCGTGTTGCCGTCGGTGTCGCGGTAGCGTGCCTCGAGGGAAAAGCTGCGCCCCTCCGTTCCCGCCGTTACGAGCGTGGGCAGCATCGTTTGCGTGCTCTCCCAGCTGCGGCGGTTGGCGCTGACCGTGCCGTCGGCGTAATTCTGCCCATCATAACCGACGTAGCAGGCGTAAAGGGCGGTCGTCTTTTCGTCGGGCAGGTCGCCCATCTGTGCGTTCAGGTAGACCGCGGTCCGAAAGTCTTCAATATAATAGGTAGTGCCGTCGGCGGGATAGGCATAGTCGCCCTTTCCCGACGTGTGCGACAGCGTGACCGTGCCAAACCACCGACCGCTCGGAAGCGTGACGGTCTTTGCGACGTCGCCGCCGACGGTCAGGCTGCCCTCGGTGCGGTTTTGCCCGCCGTCGGAGAGGGAAAAGGTGTAGTCGCCCGCGATGACCTGCGCCCGCGTCCCGTCAACGGCGGTGACATTGCCGTAGGAATCGGTCAGCGTGAGGTGCGCCGCCCCTTCCGCCGTGACCTCGACGGTGTATTTCTGCCCGTCTAAGACGGCTTCGTAGGCGGCGATCGCCTCCTGCAATGCGGCAAGCAGCGCTTTCGCCGTCGCAGCATCGGCGCTGCGCAGTCCGTTCAGCGCCTTGTTGTATGCCTCCCGTGCCGCGGGATAGCTCTGCACATGATCGGTCCGCAGATTGAACGCGCCCAGTGCGCCTGCCAGCGTCAGCAGCTCGTCGGGGCAGGATTCCCGCTCGGAAATGAGCATCGTCGTCACGCCGTCGGCGGGTACATCGAGCGAGCTTCCGCCGTCATAATATATCGTAAAGTTGCCTGCGACGCCGTTGATCTCCGTGATGAAGCCGTCCTCCAAGCCGGTGAACGTCGGCTCGGCAGCCAGCAGCGCCTCCCGCAGCGTCTGTCCCGCCTCGTACTTGATCGCGCAGGGGGCGACCAGCGTCCGTCCGGCGGTCACAACGGTCAGGAAGAAGTGCCCGCTGCCCGCAGCACTGACCGGCAGGATACCGCACAGCAGCGCGGCGCAGAGCAGGATAACAAGAAATTTTTTCATAATCGTGCCTCCTCGGAGAACAAAAAT
Source organism: uncultured Eubacteriales bacterium (assembly GCA_900551495.1). Lineage (GTDB taxonomy): Bacteria > Bacillota > Clostridia > Oscillospirales > Oscillospiraceae > JAZOXB01. Next base: position 2,235 of record URWG01000004.1, on the reverse strand, counting down.
AGCGTTAGGAAGCTCTGACGAAATCCGCAAGGAAGGTCAATTTTTTCAGAGCGTCCCCTAATAAATACAGCGCCAAAGGCGGTCGCACAGCCGCTGCCACGGGCTTCGCGTCCGACACAGCGCGCGGACGGCATCGACATATTGCGCCATCCGCGCCGCCTGCGCCTCGGTGATCGGGTGATCGCTGAACAGCGCCTCGCGGTTGAGCGCCTCCGCCTCCTCGTCGGGAAGGCTAAGCCCCGTTTGCCGCTGTAGGTAGACCGCATAGCCGTACCGACCCGCAACGGCGTCGCGCGGGGCGGCGGAATTGAGCGCCGAGAGCCGTTTTTTCAGTCGTCTGCGGCGCAGAACCGTCCGAACGATCGCCGCTAAGGGCAGAAGCAGCAGCAAAAGCAGCCATTGCCACGACGGACGCGGCGTTCGGTGCGGCTGTTCCCGTTCCTGCGGCTGCTGCACGGGCGGGGGAAGCTGCGGCGGCTCGTATTCCTTCTCAGAGGCGGCGTTCAGCGTGCTTTCCTCGTTGTCCATGTAGGGCGGCGTGACCTCAAACGGGACCCAGCCCACGCCGTCAAGGTAGTATTCCGCCCAAGCGTGGGCGTGTTGCCCGGTCAGGGTCACGCTTTGCGCAGCGTCCGCGGCGGGCAGATAGTAGCCCTCAACGTAGCGCGACGGAACGCCGCAGCAGCGCAGCAGCAGCACGGCAGCGGTGGCGTAGTGTACGTCATAGCCCCGCCCGCCGACGGCGCTCAGATGCGTGAGGAAGTCCTCGCCGTCGCATTGCGTCGTGACCGTCTCGTCATAGGTCAGATACTCCTCGAGTGTATCAAGCACGGCGCTGCGGAGCTGTGCCAGCGTCCGTCCCTCCAAATGCCCGTCCAGCAGCCGCTTGGCAGTCGCAGCCGCCTCGGGCGTGAGCTGTAGGTATTGCTCGTAGGCAAACGCGCGGTACTGCTGCTCAAGGGTCAGGTAGGTCTGCACGGAGGGGCTGTCCTGCGCGGCGGCAAGGGCGCTTTGCAGGGCGTACCACTGCGGCACGCTGCCCGCCGCGTATTGCAGCGTCACAGTCTCCCGCGTACCCGCCGTTCGGTTGTCGCCGATGATGTCGGGCAGGAGCGCGTTGTTTCCGACGAGCGCGTAGGGAAGATATTGCTGCCCGCTGCACGCGGAAAGATTTGTGACCGTCAGGGTCGATTCTGATATTATGTCAACCGATTTTGCCGAGCTTCCGATGCTGCTTTGGGCGTAAAAGCCGTCCTCGTGCAGGCGGTAGAAGCGGTCGGCTTCGTCGGCAAGCGTCTCATTTTCCAATGCCGTCCAGCCCGTGCCCGTGTAGCGCTCGCCCAAAAAGCCGCGCAGATACAGCTTTTGCGGCGTCTGCATCGTAAGCTCCAGCGCGGGGGCGCTGCTGTCGCTGCGGGGCGGCAGCGTGTCGAGCCGTCCCTCGGGCAGCGTGCTTGTCGCGGTGTCGCAGCGCAGACGGTGCAGCGTCCGCTCCAACCGCGCGGGCAGGTCGCTCTTCGGAACGTTCAGCAGAGCGAGCGGCGCGGTCAGCAGGGCACAGACGAGTAAAAGCGCCGCCGTTTTCAGGGTAAACGCCCGTTCGCGGGAGAGGACGAGCGCCGCCGTCCCCGCAAGCAGGAGCAGCAGCCCGCCCGCCGCAAAAAAGCCCAATGCACAGCCCGCGGCAAACACCGTCCAGCAGACGGCGCAGAGCACCCCGCCGCCCCGCCGCACGCCTTCCGGGACGGCGACTGCCGACAGCAGGCTCAGCGGCGCGAACAGCCACGCGGTCTGCGGCGCCTGTGACGTTTCAAAGGATAAATGGATGCGCCCGTCCAGCGCGGTCAGACGGTGCAGCAGCGCGTTTGCGTATTGCAGCAGCCCCGCGCCCACCTGCCGATAAAACACGGCGCAGAACGCGGCGACAAGGGCAAGCGCGGCTGCCGTCGTCCACCGAAAGCGCCCGAGCAGTGCCGCTCCGACGCAGAACAGCGCACTGAGCGGCGCCCAATACGGCGCACCGAGCAGCCACATCACCCCCGCCGACAGCAGCGCGGCAGCGGGCAATGCGGAAAGCCCGCCGCCCCGACGCTCGTTCGCGGGGGACGGTAATAGTTCAAAGCCGGTCGTTTGTTTCATGGTCAAAGCTCCGGATGCCGCAGTGCGGCTTCATAGTCCGTCGGCGTGAAGCAGACGGCGGGCAGGGGACAGCCCTCAGGCTCCGCGCCGCACCGC
>URWG01000003.1 GCA_900551495.1 uncultured Eubacteriales bacterium | reverse complement strand
CATTGCCCGTGCCGGTTGTCATGGTGCTCAGATTCCCTGTTTCATTCGTGCCGTCATTGTAGGTGTAGCTCTCGGAATAGCTCTTGCCGCCCAGCACCCAGCTCTGACGCTGTAGGCGGTTGTAGGCGTCGTAGATGTGCTCGGTGCGCTGTTTGACTGTGCCGCTGCCGTCCGCTTCGCTGCTACGGATAAGACGCCCGAGGCTGTCATACTCGAACAAATAGCTCGCCGTCACGCCGCTGCTGTCACCATGGACCAGCTTGGCGAGCTGCCCCTCGGCGTTGTAGGCATAAGTAACGTAACTACCACCAGTATACACTTTTTTACTCAGCCTGTCAAGTTCGTCGTAGGTATAGCTGACGGAGGCACCGTTCGCATAGGTCGTTGTTTTCAGATTGCCGCCTGTGCCGGTGGCTGTGCCTGCGTAATTATAGTAGGTATTGGTCGAGAGCGTTCGGCTGCCGACTTTGGTCGTGGTGGGCTGGTCCCAGTCATTGTAGGCAAAGTAATAATACTGGTGCTGTTCCGTGCCCGAGCGGAAGGTCTTGCGGTCAAGGGTCGTCAGGCGGCCGTTGGTATAGCCATAGTCGATGTTGGCGATTCCGCTGCGGAAGGTGCTGTTGGTGCGCAGCGTGGCGGGGTCGTAGGTGTAGTTCGTGGCTTGGTTCTTTGCGTTCGTTATCCTCGTGACCTGACCGCTGCTGTTATAGGCATAGGTCGTTGTATAACCGCTTGCGTCGGTCACGGTTTCGGTGTGATTCTTGTCCGGCGTCGCCGTTGCAGAGGCTTTGAGATACAGGGTATTTGCGTCATTCCGCAGCACGGAGGTCAGGATGTTACCCGCCGCGCTGTAGGTATTTTCGGCAACAATACCCGCGACCGAGGTTGAGAGAACATCATGCTGCGCGTTATAGGTGTAGGTGTATTTATTGCGATTCGCTGCCGTATATTGTGTCAGGTCAACGCCGCTGTAGGTCGCCGACTCCGTTCCCGTGCCCGTCTGCGCGGCGGATTGGAGGTTGCCGTTGCCGTCATAGGCGTAGGTCTGCACCGGCTCGACGCGGAAGGCAAGATTGTCGAAATACGCCGTGTTGATGTTCTCCTCATAGGCGGCAACGACGGTGACGGAGCTGATCGTCACGCTGCCCGTTTTCTTCGGGACAGCGATCGCCTGCACATACTGCCAGTCGCGGTAATACGGGTCGCAGGGGTAGAAGTGAACCTCGTCGCTGCCGTCGGAATAATAGAAACGAAGAATCAGCCCGAAATAGGGATTCAGGCTGCTCTCAATCTGCGTCTGCGTCGCCTCACTCTCGGGGCGGGCGTCCGCCTTCGCCCACGCGGAGAGGATAAAGGTGGTATCGAGCGGCACATTGAGCGGAATATTGCGGCTGATGCGCTGGAATCCGCTCTTACTCGCAAGGCGTATCGTTTTCGTCCCGAAGTAGGTCGTCCCGTCGGAGACGATCGCCGCCGTGCCGCTCCTGTACCAGTAGTCGCTGTCAGTGCCGGAGGTGATTTGCGTCTGATATTCAAAGGAGCCATCCTCGATGAGGTTAAAGGTCGCCGCGCTGCTCTCCTTTTCCAGTTGGAACGCGTCGCCGTAAACGCTCCCCGAGAAACGGTTCGCAGAGAACTGCGCCTGAACGGTCTGATTCCTCGTCAGCGCCGCCGTCACGGAGAGCCGCACCCAGCCGCTGCCGACGGCTGCCGTGCTGTAGTTGACGATCTCGCTCTGCCCGAGGGCATTTCCGCCGCTGTCCGTCAGCAGCAGGGAGACGCCGCCGCCCTCGGAGAAGCTGACATTCGCGGGCACCTTGACATAGCCCGAGAAGGTATATTCACGGCTCTCGTCCGGCGTAAAGCTCTGCTGCCAATAGTACGGTGTTGCGCTCGACGAGGTAGCGCTGAGACTGAGCGCAGCCCTTCCCAAATAGGCGGCACTGCGCGTGACGGTCCCCCCGCCCGACGGAGCGACCGACCAGCGGTATACCGCATTGATCGAAGCCTCCGAATTCTCTATACCGGCATTGTCCAGAAGGTTGACGCCCTGCTGCCCCGCCGAAACGTCGGCAGTCACGCGGTTATTCTGCTTGCTTGTTCCGCTGTTTGGCGTATAGTTCGAGACGCCGACACCCAAAACGTGCTTGTGGGTAGCGTCCGTGGAGTAGCTGTTGATCGTCCGTCCCCGGGCATCCAGCACCTTATGGGTATAGATGTCGTCCGAGGTGCCCTGTACGCCGTCCCTGCCGTAATAGCAATACTGCGTCTGATTGTGTGCGAGCTTCTTCGCGCTGAATTTCGCGCCGCGGCTTATCGTCGTCGAGCCGACATATTCGGCAAACATATCAACACGCCCCGTGTCGGTATAGACGAATTCCATGCCATACCCTGCCTCGCCGTCATAAGCGGAGGTCATGCGGTAGACCTCGCCGGAGCCATTATAATAGCCGTACCGCATTTGGGCATTGTCGGCAAACGTGATCCCGCTGATCGAGTAGGTCGAGCCGAGCGTTGTATAGGCAAACGTAACGGTGCGCCCCGCCCCGTCCCGCACGGAGGACAGGCGCTTCGTGCCCGCGTCGTAGCTCAGCGTCGCCAAAGTCTCCGTCGCGCTCGCGCCGCTGTTCTTCCGCGTAACGGTCACGAGCTGCGCCGAAGCGTTATAGTTATAGTACAGGATGTTGCCGTAGGCATCATACTGCCGCTTCAGATAACCGTTTCCGAAGAATTTCCCGTTGCCGTAGTCGTCGGTCATGGTGAAATCCGAGCCTGATACGGTGATCTTTAAGCCAAGCCCGTCCTCATCCCGATAGACCGTTCCCGCTTCTTGGAAATAATGCTCGGTGCCGTCCGCATCGGTATAGATCAGATAGCTCGTGCCGTTGATCGTAACGGTGCAGACCGTCTCCTGCGCCGACAGCTTCCAGCCCGCGCCGAGATTCATGTTCGCGTAAGGCACGGTGTGCAGCATGGTCGCGTCCCGCTTGAATTCGCGGTTGCCGTAAGCGCTGTTATATACCATAGAGAGCGCAAACGGCATGACGTCGCTCGGCGAGGCGGTCAGCGGCACGACCAGGGTCTGCCGCAGAGTGGCGTCGGAAATATACGCCGTTCCCGCCCGACCGATGCCCGCCGTCCGATAGCTGTACTGCGCCTCAATGCCGACGGTGTTCCGATAGGTGACCTCCAACTGCGGCTTTGCTTCCAGTCCGCAGTCCGGACCGTAAAACGAGGCGCGCGAGGTGACCTGCGCGGTCGGAAGCAGCGGACGGAGGATAAAGCCCAAATTTTTCTTGGCATTATCATACCACATCTGTGCGAGAAGCGTAATGTCCCAGCCGATGTCCGAATTAACCGTCGCTTGGCTCACGGTCACGGCATCCGTGACGGGTGTGCTTTCGTTGAACACATAGTACGGACTGCTGCCGTAGACGCCGTTCCACGTGACAACGTTCATCAGGTTCTGCCAGCGGGCGGTCGTGTAGCTGCCGTCTGTCTCTGTCAGCCCATTGATGGAATACATCGGATACAGAGCGACATCGAGGGAGCTTTGTCCGCCGCTTTGCCTTTCATATGCGAATTGACGCAGATAAAACTTCGCTTGCGTCACCTCGCTTCCCTCAGGGATCGAGATCAGCCGATTCACACGAGCCAGCGAGTGGATCATCTTATTGACCTTTCCGTTGTTGCCGACAAAAAGCGCTTCAACCGTTGCATTTTGCTCTGCCGGCGTGCCGGAGCTGATATAGGCCGCCGTAACACGGGCGTCGGGCAGATTACCCTCCACGATCGTCGGGTCGAGGGTCACGGGGAACGCCCGCTCGGCACTGTTGAGCCATTGCGCGTCCGCTGTGATGGTCAGCGTATAGCTTTCGTCGCCGCCCTCCAGTTCGTACTCCGCGTCGAAAGACATTTCGCCGTCGGCATCCAGCAGATAGGGCGCGGGGATGTAGTAGATGATCTCCCCGTCCTCGGCGGCGAAGGTAATCATACCGTCCTCGCGCAGCTCGGCAGCCAAGCCCTTCGTCTCGATTCGGAAGGCGTAACGATATTCCTCCTGCGGCGCGGAAAGGACAATGCTTTCCTTCACGGTCCGACCGTAGTTCTCATAGCGCAGCGTCGCGCCGTTCAGCGCATTTTCATATTCCAGCGCGGAATAAAATTTGCTCGGCTGCGTCTGCGCAAGCAACGGGTCGTCCGCTGCCTCGCCGACGGAGGCGGTTTCCAAAATCGTTGCCGCAATGTCGGTATTCTCGGCGGCATCCCCCGCTGCGGGATGCTCCTGCGCGGTTATTGCGCCGCCGCCGTTTTGCAGGAGCGAGAACGCGAGGCTGTAGTCGCCCTTTTGGAAGGCAAGCAGCTCGTCGGCATCGGTTCCCGCCGCAAAGGTACGGAGACTGTCGCCGTTTTCCACGCGATAGGCGGAGACGTCGCCGCTTCTTGCAGCGCGCAGCGGGCGAAGCGTGTTGTCGTAGTCCTGCCACTTCCCCGCCCGATCGCGGTAATGCACCGGAGCGTCGTACTGAACGGCGATGTAGCTGCCGTCCGTTTTGCGAAAGTGCTTGATGTTCTCCTCGCGGAGCGCGGTATCCTCAAATTGGATCTCGGCGCGGACAGGCTCCTCCGTAACGAAAACCGTTTCGCCGCTCGGTTCTGTTCCGCCGTTCGAAACTTCATCGTCCGTCTCGGTCGCGAGGACGGCTGCGGGGAGGAGTTGGAGCATGATCGCCGCCGCAAGGAAAAGGGAAAGCAATCGTGTCTTCATTGTCTGACCTCTCTTTCTTCGGAGTGTTTCCGTCGATCTGACAGTTCCTTCTATAAATTAAGACACGCGAAGCTCGCACTTGCAACGCGATATTGGCGGAATTTTGAGAATATTTCGAGTTTTTATGGATTTTGTGTTGCAAATTTCAATTTCACCTGTCTTAATATATAGAAGGCACTTGCAATTTCGGCGAAAATGCCGGAGAATATAAGCGAAGCGCGGATGGGAGGAACGATTATGAGCGAGTATTCGGGCAACAGGGAAGTTTACGAGCGGTTTCTTGACGCTGCGGCGGAGCTGGTCATGGATCAGTACGCCGTGAGCGTCGCGGAAGCGTGGGAAAGTCCTGCAGCGGAACGGATCGAAATACCGGAGGCGCTCGACAAACGGTGCCGCAGACTGATTCGGAAGAAGCTCTCCAAGGAGCGCCGCACCCGTTTTGCAAAAAGGGCGACACGCTTTGCCGTCGCAGCAATGCTGTGCGTGGTCCTGCTGTTCGGCGTGGCGGGTATCCTGTTTACGACCGTCGAAGCCGTCCGTATCCCGATTCTCAATTTCTTCATTTCGCAGCGAGACGGGTATATTGAAATCGGCAGTATGGCTGACCCCGACGGTCAGATTGATTCCGGCACACGCCGAAACACAGACGAGCTCATCGCCAAGCTTTCCGAATTGATGCCGGAGGGCTATACGCTTGTACAGAGCAATAATGCTTGGGCGAATAATCTCACTGTCCTGTACAAGAACAGCCTCGGCGAGGGCATATACTTTTGCATTGAAACAAACGCGCTGGAATTTCGCGTCGATACCGAAGCAGCCGGCTTTGTTTCGGATTTGGTGATTGCGTCGCATGACGCACTTCTCGTCGAAAAGGACGGATACCAGCTTCTGTGGTTCGACGAAGAAGCGAAGTGCCTATATCAGCTTTCCGCCACCTCTCTGACACAAGAGGAGATTGTCGAATTAGCAAGAAATATAGAAAAAATTCTCTAAATCAGTTGCAAATCCGCTTTTCATTTGTCTTTATATATAGGGGTATGACTACGTATCCCTAAAATAAAGAATAGGAGAGCACAAATGAAAAAAATCGTATGTCTTTTGCTGGTAGTCGTACTGGTATGCTCACTCACCCTTCCTGCTGCGGCGGCAGTAATCGAACCCGTTGAACCATGCTATAAGAAAATTCGTTCGATAGCGATTGGCTTTGACATTGACGAAAGCACAGGCATTGCAAGTTGTTACGCAAGATGCATTGCTTGGAGCAATGTGACAATCAAAATTACCGGTACGCTCCAACAGTATTCCAACGGGAGCTGGGTCTATGTCACTTCGTGGACAAAAAGCGGCAAGGATATGGTCGTCTTAGATGAGCAGTGGGCGGTTTATCGCGGTTATAAATACCGCTTTATCGCCACCTTCTCCATTTACGACTCCAACGGCAGCTTCGTCGAGTCCGATAGTATGTCCCGTATTTACGACTATACCTGAGCAAAAGCGCACAACGTGCACGGCGTAATACATACGCAACCCGCGCCGCGCTGAAAAATTAAATGCACCTGCGGAGCGGCTGTGACCGCTCCGCAGGTGCGTTTTTATTCTTCAATACCTTCGGAATATCCCTCGTTTTGCTTTGGCGCGCAATATGCCGTGTGCAAAGCCTCCGACCGCCGCCGCGTCTAAATTTCGTCGGATTTTGTCCGCAATGTACGCCGTAAAGAACGCCGACGTTTTTTGACTTCGCGCAGCCGCTTGATTTGGCAGAAAGTGCCGCTGTATAATCTCCCTTTTTCGGCAAACAATACCCCTGTACAATTCAAGCACAAGAGGGAGATTTTTGAATATGAAAGCTACCGGCATTGTCCGACGCATCGATGACCTCGGTCGCGTCGTCATACCCAAAGAAATTCGCCGCACCCTCCGTATCCGCGAGGGCGACCCGTTGGAGATTTATACGGAGCGGGACGGGGAGGTTATTTTCAAGAAGTATTCCCCGATGGGCGAGCTGCAAAGCTTTGCGGCACAAATCTGCGAGTCCATCGGGAAAAACACCGGTCATATTGCGGCGGTCGCCGACCGTGACACGATCATTGCCGTTGCGGGTGCGCCGAAGCGGGAGCTGTTGGAAAAGCGCAACTCCGCCGAGCTGGAGCAGATCATGGAGCAGCGCAAGAGCTACCGCTATCGCACAGGCGACGCACGCCTTCGTCCCGCCGAGTCCGTCGAGCGGTACCATCTCGGCGTCGCGGCGCCGATCATCTCCGAGGGCGATCTGATGGGCTGCGTCATGCTGCTGATGGGCGAAAACGACGCCGCACCCGAGGAGTCCGAGCAGAAGCTTGCGCAGACCGTCGCGGGCTTCCTCGGGCGGCAGATGGAAAACTGATACAACTATCCAATCAAAAGTCCGTATATCCATGCAAGAAAACGAGCTTTCCGCAGCAAAAGTGCACTGCGGGAAGCTCGTTTTTCGACGAGTTGCGTATTGCTCAAATATCCTGTCTGCCCTCCAGCGCGCGCAGGAGCGTCACCTCGTCGGCATATTCCAACTGGCTCCCGACGGGGATGCCGTATGCAAGACGTGTAACACGCACTTCCATCGGTCGCAGGAGACGGGAGATATACATTGCCGTCGCCTCGCCCTCGGTATCGGGGTTGGTCGCCATGATGACCTCGCGCACACCGCCCTTCGCGACACGATTCAGAAGCTCCCGAATCCGAATATCGTCCGGTCCGATGTGGTTAAGGGGCGAAATTACCCCGTGGAGTACATGATAAACGCCCGAAAATTCGCGGGCACGCTCCATGGCGATCACGTCCTTCGGGTCGGCGACCACGCAGATCACGCCGTGGTCGCGGCTGTCGTCGTCACAGATCGGGCAGATGTCGCGGTCCGTCAAATTCTGACAGACGGGGCAGAAATGCACCGATTTTTTTGCCTCGGCAAGCACGGCGGCAAACTCTGCGACCTCGTCCTCCGGCAGGCTCAGCAGGTAGAACGCCAGCCGCTGCGCCGTCTTGCCGCCGATCCCGGGGAGCTTTGCGAATTGCTCTGTCAGCCGCTCCAATGCGGCGGGAAAATACCGCATCAGAACAGTCCGCCCAAGCCGCCGAGGTTCAGTCCGCCGGTCAGCTTCGACATGCTCTGTGCCGCCTCCGCATCCGCCTTGCGCATTGCCTCGTTGACCGCGCCGACGATCATATCCTGAAGCATTTCAACATCGTCGGGATCGACCGCCTCGGGCGCAATGGTCAGGCTGACGACCTCATGCTTGCCGTTGACGCTCGCCTTGACGACACCGCCGCCGACGGTCGCCTCGTACTCCTTCGTCTCCATTTCCTCCTGTATTTTCAGCATATCCTGCTGCATTTTCTGTGCCTGCTTGATCATATTCATGTTCATGCCGCCGCCCATACCGCCGCGGTATCCGCCTTTTGCCATTGCCGTACTCTCCTTCAAATTTATCGTGTTGTTATTTATTTCAGCTCCACAATGTCGGGATGCTCCCGTGCGAAGTCCATCAGTTTGTTGAAATTCGGGTTTTCCGTCTGCTTTTCGGCTTCCGCAAGCCGTGCTGTCACTTTGCGTCCCAGCAGTGCCGACGCGCTCTCGCCGATCATTTGCAGTGTCTCCGGCACACCGACGAGCTGCTTTGCCAGCGGGGTGCGGCAATCGAGCAGCAGTCGATCTCCGCTCACCTGTCCGCGCACCGGCGAATCCTCGCCCGTCGTAAACAGGCAGCCGACCGAGCGCTTGAGCGTCTGATGCAGCCGTTCGACTAACTTCTGCCAAAAGCCGTCGGGCGTTTCGTCGCGCTTCGGCTGCGGTACAGGCTCCTGCGGCTCGGGCGGTGTCTCCTTCCGAGGCGGGGTCTGCTCCGCCTGCTGCGGCTCCTCCCGAATGGGGGCGGGAGCGGGCGCCGCTGCAGGCACGAAACCGCCTGCCAATCTATCCTCCAAACGGCTGATACGGGCGCTGAGCGACTGCGCATCCAGCTTTGCCTCCGGCTCACACAGGCGAAGCAGGGCAAGCTCGGCATCGATCCGTCGGTTCGCGCTGGTATTGAAGCCCGCTGCCGCATCACGCAGAATCGACGTCACGCGCAGCAGCTCCCCCGCGCTGAACAACGGGAGCAGCGCTTTCAGCTCCTGCTGCGTACAAATACCCGAGATGAGGTTCACGCCGCCCTTCGGCGCGGTGCGGAGGATCAGCAGGTCCCGCGCCACGGCACACAGCTCGTCGAGCATTGCCGCAAGGTCCTTGCCCTCGGCATATTGCTCGCTGAACACGGTCAGCGCTGCGGGTGCATTGTGCTCCCCGACCGCCTGCATCAGCTCGGCAGTCTTTCGCGCCGCCGTAAAGCCCAGCACGCGGCAGATCTCCTCCGTCGTGACCGCGCCGTTGACCGCAGAGGCGCACTGGTCAAGCAGGCTCACCGCGTCACGCATTCCGCCGTCGGCAAGCCGCGCCAAAAACGCCGCGCCGTCCGCCTCAAGCTCGATATGCTCCTGATAAGCGATATAATTCAGCCGATCAACGATGTCCTCCGGCAGCAGTCTGCGGAACGAGAAGCGCTGGCAGCGCGAAAGGATGGTCGCGGGGACCTTGTGCAGCTCGGTGGTTGCGAGGATGAACAGCAGGTGCTCGGGCGGCTCCTCGATGATCTTCAGCAGCGCATTGAACGCACTGATGGAGAGCATATGCACCTCGTCAATAATATACACCCGCATTTTGACCTCGCTCGGCGTATAGATCGCGTCGTCGCGCAGCGCACGGACATTATCCACACCGTTGTTGGATGCCGCGTCGATCTCCAGCACGTCCATACAGGCGCCGCTGTCGATGCTGCGGCAGGCGGGGCAGCAGTTACAGGGATTGCCGTCGATCGGATTTTCACAGTTGACCGCCTTGGCAAGGATCTTCGCGCAGGAGGTCTTGCCCGTTCCGCGCGTTCCGGTGAACAGGTACGCATGGCTCAGGCGTCCGCTGACGATCTGATTTTTCAGCGTCTGCGTCACACCCTGCTGCCCGACCACGTCGTCAAAGGTCTGCGGGCGGTATTTCCGATAAAGCGCCTGATACATTCCGTTCACCTCCATAGTTTTCAGTATACTCGATTTCCCCGAAAAAAGCAACAAAAAAACAAACCCCGTGCATCGGATGATGCACGGGGACAGCGTGTCGAAAAAACTTTTGACACGCTGACAGGCTGCCAAAAAGTTCGGAAGACAAGAAACTCACGCCCGTCGGCGTACATAGGTACGGTATACCCGCAAGGGGCACGCCGCATCCGTAACGCTCCTTCGTCGCGAACGGCTGCGCAGGAGCGTGAGTTGCGCAGTAAGTCAAAATCCTTGCGAAGCAAGTATTTTTTTGCACTATAGAGTTCGGAATACTCTGTTTTTGTAAATCAAAACGCAAAGAACGGAATTCAATTAAAAAGTAAACCGATTTTGACGGTTACGGACTTTTTTGGCAGTCTGAAAACAAACCCCGTGCATCGGATGATGCACGGGGAATTGTTTCGATCAGACTCTCTCCTTGACCTTGGCAGCCTTGCCGAGACGGTCGCGCAGGTAGTACAGCTTCGCACGGCGAACCTTGCCGCGGCGAACGGTTTCGACCTTCACGATGTTGGGCGAATGAACGGGGAAAACCTTCTCGCAGCCGACGCCGTAGCTCAGACGGCGAACGGTGATGGATTCCTCAATGCCGCCATGCTTGCGGGCAATGATGGTTCCCTCAAACGCCTGCACTCTTTCACGAGCGCCTTCCTTAATCTTGACATGAACACGAACGGTGTCGCCGACGTTCATCTGCGGCAGTTCTTCCTTCATGTACTGGCTGGTCAGAGCCTTCATCAGATCCATAGCTGTGTCCTCCTTGTTTATTAGGCGTTCATGCCGACGTTGACCGCGCCGCGCAGAGGACCGCCCATTTGCAGACCGATGTATTTTAGCATATCGAGCGTCAAAAATCAAGCCCTTTTTCGAATTATTTCCGCGCGATTTTGCAGATTATTTACAACTTTTTCCCGATCCGATGATGTTTTTTCCGCTCACTTGTGCTATAATGCCCGTAGAATCAAAAACGGAGCGTTTTCTATGAAAGAGAAAAGAGCCTACTCCCTCATCGGCGAGCGGAGGCGCAGCATTCCCGTCGCGGTCGTCTCGCCGGAGGAGGGTCTGTCCGCGCAGGAGGTCTCCCTCCGACAAAAGGGCGGGCTGCGCAATATTTCGCCGAAATCCAATACCAAATCCGAACGGCAGATCATCAAGGAGAATACCTTTACCTTCTTTAACCTTATTTTTATCGTGCTGGCGGTCGCGCTTGCCGTCGTCGGCTCGTTTAAGAATATGACCTTCCTGATTATCGCCGTCGCCAACACCGTGATCGGCATTTTTCAGGAGATCCGCGCCAAGCGTGCGGTCGATAAGCTGACCCTCGTCTCGGCGGGGACGGTACGCGCCGTTCGGAGCGGGCAGCGCGTACCCGTCCGCACCGACCAGCTCGTGCGTGACGATATTGTCGAATTCTCGGCGGGCGACCAGATCTGCGCCGATGCGGTGGTCTGCACCGGCGAGATGCAGGTCAACGAGTCGCTGCTGACCGGTGAAGCCGACGCCATCATCAAGCGTCCGGGCGACGAGCTGAAATCGGGCAGCTTCGTGATCTCCGGTCGCTGCCGTGCCCGGCTCACGCACGTCGGCGCGGAGAGCTACGCTGCACGCCTTGCCGCCGAAGCAAAGCGGAACGTCAAATCCACAAAGTCGGAAATGATGCTCTCCCTGACACGGCTGATTACCGTCGTCGGTATCGCGCTGATCCCGATGGGCATTTTTCTGTTCCTGCGGCATTATCTGAGCGTATTTCAGGGGCTGCCGCTGAAGGAGTCCATCCAGTATACCGTCGCCGCGCTGATCGGCATGATCCCCGAGGGGCTGTACCTGCTGACGAGCGTCGCCATTGCGGTGAGCTGCCTGAAGTTGACCAAGAGCCGCGTGCTGATGCAGGACATGAACTGCATTGAAACGCTCGCCCATGTTGACGTGTTATGCGTGGACAAAACAGGCACCGTCACCGAGCCGAAAATGGAGGTTTCCGACATTTTCCCGCTTGACACGCAGCGCTTCGATTATGAGGCGATCGAGCAGATTCTCGCCGCGTTCTATTGCGGCGAGGAGCCGGACAACGAGACGGCAAAGGCAATGGCGGAGCAGTTCTCCGAGCAAAGCCCGTGGCACGCCGTCAAGCGCATTCCCTTCTCCTCCTCGTCCAAGTGGTCGGCTGCCGACTTCGGCGAGCACGGCAGATATATCGTCGGCGCACCGGAATTCGTGCTGGGCGACCGCTACGACACCGTGCGGGGCAATGCCGAGCCGTGGTCGGAGCGGGGCTGCCGCGTGCTGCTGCTGGCTGCCTACGACCGCGAGCCGGAGCCGACGCTCGACCCTGCGCACGTCACCCCGATCGCGTTGATCTTCCTGAACAACCTGCTCCGCCCCGATGCCCGTGACACGTTCCGTTACTTTGCGTCGCAGGGTGTGTCCGTCCGCGTCATCTCCGGCGATAACCCCATTACCGTCAGCGAGGTCGCACGTAACGCGGGCATTGAGAACGCCGAGCGCTATGTAGACACCTCCACGCTCGTCTCCGACCGTGACTTTGCCGAGGCGGTGCAGAAATACACCGTTTTCGGACGCGTCACACCGGATCAGAAGCGTCGCTTGGTCCGCGCACTGCAGGCGCAGGGGCACACGGTCGCCATGACCGGCGACGGCGTGAATGACGTTTTGGCGCTGAAGGATGCCGACTGCGGCATTGCGATGGCGTCGGGCAGCCAGGCAGCGGCACAGGTCGCGCAGATCGTCCTGCTCGATTCGCAGTTCGGTGCCATGCCACACATCGTTGCGGAGGGTCGCCGCGTTATCAACAACATCCAGCGTGCCGCGTCGCTGTTCTTGGTCAAGAACATCTTCTCCTTCGTGATGACGCTGCTGCTGTTCTTCATTGATATGCCCTATCCTCTGCAGGCGATCCAGCTCTCGCTCATCAGTGCGCTGACCATCGGCGTGCCGTCCTTCTTCCTCGCGCTTGAGCCGAATTACGCACGGGTCGAGGGGCGCTTCCTGCGCAACGTGGTACGGCGCGCCATGCCCGGCGGTCTGACGAATATCGTCCTTGTGACCATCGCGGGAATATTTACGCAGGTCTTTGCTCTGCCCGATACCGAGCTGAACACCATTGCCGTTTGGGTCGTGGCGACGGTCGGCTTTGTGACGCTGTACCACGTTTCCAAGCCCTTTACAAAGCTGCGGATCGCCGTGTTTCTTACCATGCTGGCGGGGGTGCTGATCGCGCTGCTGTTTCTCCCGGGCTTCTTTGAGCTTCCGCATCTGTCGCTCCGCGCGGGACTGATCTTGGCGCTGCTGCTGCTTGCCTGCCCGACGATCATGCGCTTTTTCCTGCTGTTCTTCGACAACGAAATGGCGCGGCGTGACAAGCGGCTTCCCGCCCGCCGCTCCAAGCGGCAGCAGCACAGACACCGCCGCTCTCAGCGCAAATAACAAAGCATCCCGACGGGAACCCCGTCGGGATGCATTTTATTTTTGTCGGGAGCTCAGGAGCGTTCTGGACGAAAGCTCCGCCGCCTCCGGCTCCATATTGCATTGCAGCACATAGGCAGGAACGCGCAGCACGATCTGCTCAACGAGCGAAAGGCTCTGCGTGATCGTCGCGCCGTCCTTCGGCACATAGACCTGATGCAGCAGCGTTTCCAGCAGAAGCTGCGGCGCGATCGGCTGAATCCGATTCTGTTCGCCGCGCTCGATCCGACAAATGCCGTCAAGTCGGGCAATACCGTTACAGCCGTAATTCTCCTTGCCGCGCCAAGGCGTACCGCAGGCATAGATCGTCCCGTCCATCAGGCGCAGAATGGGCTTGTCGCCGTTCAATATCCGCAGCCTGTCGCCGAAACGCTCCTGCCAAAGGCGGATGTGTGTCGTCTTTCCCGTGCCGCTCGGCGCGGTGAAGGCAAATGCGCGGCCGTCCAGCTCCACGACCGCCGCGTGAAAAACCGCGGCATCGTACAGCGGCAGGCGGCGGGCAATGGCGCGATAGACGCAGATGGATTCCAAATAGCCGTCGCTGTGCTCACCGAAGCGGCGTTCCTGCTCCAGCTCCTCGGGCGCGGCGGCAACGGTAAAAGCCGGTGCTTCGTCGCTCAGATAGTCGCGGCACTGGTATTCCACACGCCGAAAATTATTGTCGATTTGCACATTCAGACCGGCGATTTTGATTGTGAACATGGCGTTTGACCGCCTTTCCGTAATGATACGCGGAGGGTGCGCAGATACGCTTTCTGCTCGGGCGTGACGCGGTAGCTCTCGATCGCCTTTTGAATCGTCTTGTTATGCGTCCACTCGGGCAATCGCCGCTCGGTCAGATACGGCAATGTTGCATCATACCGCTTGGCAAGCGCCGTCGCAAAAAACCACGCCGCTGCCATTTGAATGTAATACTCCTCGCTCCGCAGCGCTGCCACCCGCTCCGAAATCTGCGGGGTAAACGCGTCGTCAAGGTAATACCGCATGAGCTGAACGATGCCGAAGCGCACGGTGTAGGTATGCGCAGAGGCAAGCCAGCGGTCGATTGCGGGCAGCAGCTCCGCCCGATGTGCGGCAAAGGTCCGAGGCTTCATCGCGTCGCAGGTCGCCCAGTTATCCACGAAGGGCAGAAAGCGTTCCGTCGCGGCAAGGCTCGTCGGAAAATCGCGGATACGTTCGAGCAGGAAGGCATGGAGATTATTCTCCTCGTAATACCGATGCGGCAGCTCGCGCAGAAACTCCTCCGCAAGCGCGTCATCGAGCGATTTTGCCAGCCCTCGCAGAGCGGGGACGCGGACGCCGATGATCCGCTCGGGGGCATAGTCGGGCATCAGGCTGCCGTGGAAGCGGCGATATTGCTCGTCTTGCAGCGCAAAAAGCTGCCGTGTGATCTGCTCCATACCAAAATCTCCCTGTTACTGTATTATAGTATACCGAACAACGCGCAAAATGTCAATCTCTCTCCGCGAAAAACGGAGTGCCTGTTTTCGGCACTCCGTTGAGACTGTCAGAAAAGTCCCGCGTCTGTCATTGCGAGACCCTGAAAGGGTCGTGGCAATCTCGCGGAATTGTTTTGAACTCTCAATGAATTTCGGCGAAATTGAAATATTTCACATAAGATTGCCGCGTCGCTTCGCTCCTCGCAATGACACGGGGGGGGGAAGTTCTTCGACACGCTGAACGGAGTGCCTGTTTTCGGCACTCCGTTCTTGTATCAATTCTTATCGGTTATAGTTGACGACCTTTTCGAACTTTTCGGCAACCAGGCTGGCTCCGCCGATCAGTCCGCCGTCGATCTCGGGCTGACGCATCAGCTCGGCGGCGTTCTTGTCGTTCATGCTGCCGCCGTAGAGGATACGGACATCCTGCGCCGCGTCGCCGAACAGCTCCCGAATCGCGCCGCGAATGGCAGCGATCGTGCGGTTGGCATCCTGCGCCGTTGCGGTCAAGCCCGTACCGATCGCCCAAATCGGCTCGTAGGCGATCACCGCGTCGCGAACCTGCGCGGCAGTCACGCCGTTCAGCGCCGCCTTGGTCTGCATACAGACGACCTCGTCGGTAATGCCCATTTCCTTCTGCCTTTGGCTCTCGCCGACGCAGATAATGGGCTTCAAACCGCCGTCAAGCACCTTGCGGGTTTTTTTGTTGACCGTCTCGTCCGTCTCGCCGAAGTACTGGCGGCGTTCGGAGTGACCGAGGATGACATACTCCACCCCCAGCTCCTTGAGGCTTGCCAAATTTGCCTCGCCGGTGAACGCGCCCTTATCCTCAAAATGGACGTTCTGCGCACCGAGCTTGATGTCGGTGCCCTTGAGCTGCGCACCTGCGGCAAACAGGCTCACCGTCATGGGGCAGACGACGACCTCAACATTGGTCTGCGGACGGATGTTTTTCAGCTCCTGCAGCAGCGCAACGGTCTCAGCGGGCGTTTTGTTCATCTTCCAGTTGCCCGCGATCATGGGTCTTTTCATACCGTGCTCCTCGGGATCAATACAGCTTCTTGCGGATCTCGACATTGCCCGCGGGACAATGGTTCTTGCAGTTGCCGCAGTTGACGCACTTGTGCTCGTCCTCCTTGACGCCCGCAACGATCTTTGCCGTCGAGCTTGCGCCGATTCTGGAGGCGCCCGCATTGATCATGGCAACCGCATCGTCATAGGTGCGGACACCGCCGGATGCCTTGACGCCCATCTCGGGACCGACCGTCTCGCGCATGAGGCGGACATCCTCGACGGTCGCGCCGCCGGTGGAGAAGCCGGTCGAGGTCTTGACGAAGGCAGCGCCCGCAAGCTTTGCGCAGGTGCACGCCTTGACCTTTTCCTCGTCGGTCAGGAGGCAAGTCTCGATGATGACCTTGACCTGTGCACGGCCTCTGACAGCGTTGACGACACCCTCGATGTCGCGCTTGACAAGCTGCCAGTCGCCGGACTTGATCGCGCCGACGTTGATGACCATGTCGATCTCCTTTGCGCCCTTGGTCGCCGCGTCGGACGCCTCAAACGCCTTTGCCTCGGGCGTGGAAGCGCCGAGAGGGAACGCGATAACACAGCAAGGGGTCACGCCGCTGCCCTCAAGCTGCTGCGCGACGTACTGAATGTACGACGGGTTGACGCAGACACTGGCGGTGTGATACTTCTTCGCCTCGTCGCAGATGCGGCGGATGTCCTCCAGACTGGCCTGCGGCTTCAGATAGGTGTGGTCGATATACTTGGGCATATCCGCAGGGCTGTTGCCGCCGGCGCTCGGTGCGGACATCTGTGCGCCGTACTTGGAGCAAATCTCCTCCGTCACCTGGCGGATGATCTCGTTAATATCCATATTGGTGGTTCCTTTCGTAAATTCTACTGTTTGCGGTAGGCTGCGTAGGCTTCCTCGGCGATCTTTGCCGTCGCCGTCAAGCCGAGACGGGTCGCGCCCGCTGCCAAAAGCTCCTCCGCCTGCGCAAGCGTCTTGATGCCGCCGTCGATCTTGATACCGACATTGCGCCCGAGAAGCTCATATGCCAAGCGGACATCCTCGACACGTGCGCCGTGACCGCTGAGCATATTCTGAATCTTTACATAGTCCACGCCGCTCGAACGGAGCATCGTCAGCACGGCGCGCTTTTCCTCGGCGGTAAAGAGCGCGTGCTCAAAGACCGCCTTGAGCTTTGCCTTGCCGCAGGTCAGCCGCACCGCCTCCTCAAGCTCCCGCTGCGCGACGTCCAACCGACCGGACTTGATCGCAAGCACATTCAGCGCAAGGTCGATCTCCGTCGCGCCGTTTGCCATGCACTCGCGCAGCTCTGCCAGCTTCGCCGCCTGCGACATACAGCCGTGCGGGAAGCCGACCGCCGTTCCGACCGCGACGGGACTGCCGAGCAGCTCCTCGCGAGCCGCAGGAACATAGTACGGCGCGACGCACACCGCCGCCACGGAGTATTTCCGCGCAACGGCGCATTCCTTGCGGATCTTTTCCAGCGTGGTATCGGGGTTCAGCAGAGAATGCTCCAAATGCGCAACCACATCCGTGCCGCGCACAAGACCCGCACAGGGCTGCGGCGCCTGCTCCACATGGAAGTACGCCATGACCTGCCGCTCCACTTCTTTTCTGATCGCTTCAACATCCATATCAGTGGTACTCCCTTACTTCGCCGTCGATCGTCAGATGGTCGATCACGCCGCAGATCGTCAGGTCGGCAATGCACTGCCGCCCCAAGAACATATTGGCAGCGCCGCCGTCCACATTGACGATCACGGTATCGCCGACACCGGCATCCGCCACGTCAAAGGCAATCGCTTGGTTGCCGGTCAGCCTGCCGTCCTCGTCAAGGTAGTCGATAATCATGAGCTTCTGCCCCTGAAAGCCGACATCCTTGACCGTTGAGACGACATTTCCGACGACTCGCGCGAGCTTCATCCCATCTTCGGGAGGATGCCCTCCACGTCATCATGGGGAGAGGGAATGACGTGGCAGCCGTACAGCTCGCCGACGCGCTTTGCCGCCGTAGCGCCCGCATCGACCGCAGCCTTGACCGCGCCGACATCGCCGCGCACCATAACGGTGACAAGACCGCTGCCGATCTGCTGCTTACCGATCAAATGGACGTCCGCCGCCTTGACCATGGCATCAGCTGCTTCGATCGCGCCGATGAGACCGCGGGTTTCAATCATACCGAGTGCAAGTTTCATAATTCAAGCTCCTTTTTTCAAATCAGCCCATCGTGGGGAGAATGCCTTCCACGTCGTTGTGGGGAGAGGGGATGACATGGCAGCCGTACAGCCCGCGTCAACCGCCGCCTTGACCGCGCCGACGTCGCCGCGTACCATGACGGTGACAAGTCCGCTGCCGATCTGCTGCTTGCCGATCAGGTGAACGTTTGCTGCCTTGACCATTGCGTCCGCTGCTTCAATCGCGCCGATCAGACCGCGGGTTTCGATCATGCCCAATGCTTCTTTCATTTGAAAATCCTCCAGTTTTATGAATTTATTTTAATTTTTAATACAACGATTTGATGAGGTCCGGATGCGGGGACGGAATCACTACGCTCTCGGAGAGCATTCCTGCCGCCTCGGGCTTTTTTTCGCCCGCTGCGACCGCCGCACGGACCGCCGCGACCTCGCCGGTCATGGTGATGAAGCTCTTGCCGCCGAGACCGCGACCGAGGCGGATGTCGATCAGTCGGACATCCGCCGCCTTGACGGCTGCGTCGGCGACCACAACGGCGGTGCAAAGGCTGAACGCCTCCATCACACCGACGGCGGCAACCTGTCCGACCTCATTGCAGGCGTTGATTGCCTTCGGCACCTGTTCATGGATGTGGGAGATCACCATGCTGTCCACCAGCCGCTGACCGGCAACCGTCTTGCCTGCCTCGACGCTCTCCTTGACCGCCGCGACCTCGCCGGTGACAATCACGATGTACTTACCCGCGCAGACCGGCTGCGCCGTTACCAGCTCCACCGTTGCCGCCTTGAGCATCGCGTCACCCGCGTTGACGCCGACGGGGATAGAATTTGTTTCAATCATTCCCAATGCATTCATTTGGACGACCTCCTGATTTCAATGTAGGTATCGGTCACTTCCGTCACCGTTCCGGAGATAGCGGCGTGCATCTTGACGCCCAGCTTCCCCTCGGCAATGTCGGCAATGAGCTGATTCTTGCGCACCTTGTCACCGACGGCGACCTTCGGCACGCTCGGCGCACCGACACCCATTTTCAGCTCGATGCGCACGCGATCGGTCGTCATGAGCTTGTCGTTGAGCGGGGCGGGAACGTCGTATTCGCTCAAGCCCAGTCGGGCAATCAGACGTGAGACGGGAACCTTTTTGTTCTCCAGCCCGCCGTCCGGCTCGCCGTAGACCTCCTTCCGCGCCCGCGTCCCCTTGGAGGCGATGGCGGATTTGAGCGTCTGCATGACCTGTGACGGCTTCAAGCCGAAATTGCAGGCATAATAGGTGCACAGTCCGCAGTTGCAGCACGAGAAGATGCCGTTGAAATCGCCCATCAGGTCGATCCCGTTGGCAAGGCTGCGCATTGCCTTGTGCGGCTGGACGTTCAGACCCAGCGCATTTCTGGGGCACATCTGTGTGCACATCGAGCACTGGCAGCAGACCGCCATAATCAGCCGCAGGTCGAGCGCCGTCGATTTCTTTGCGAGCAGCGGATGATTCCTCGGAATAGCGAGCAAACCGCCCGTCGTCTTGGTCACGGGGATCTCCAACGTATCGACCACGCGTCCCATGCACGGTCCGCCGATGATATACACGCAATCCTCCGTCGTGCCGCCGGCAGCCGCCAGCAGCTCGGAAAGCATCGTGCCGACAGGAACACGCAGGGTCACGGGGCTTCTCACCGCACCGCCGACGGTAACGTGCTTATCCACGACCTTTTTCCCGTCGAGGGCAGCGGCAATGTTCATCAGCGTGCTGACGTTGCAGACCACCGCGCCGACATCCAGCGGCAGACCGCCTGTGGGGACAACCTTGCCCGTCACCTCGTAAACAATCTGCTGCTCATCGCCCGCCGGGTAGTAGGCATCAAGCAGGTGCAGCTCCACATCGGTGTCCTTCGTTGCTTTCTTCAGCGCACGGACGGCATCGGCATAGTGCTCCTTGAGACAGATGACCGCACGCTTCGCTCCGGTGAATTCCTTCACTGCCCGAATCCCTCGGACGACCTCCGCCGCGTAGACCTGCATGACCTGCTGATCGACCCGCAGCAGCGGCTCACACTCGGCGCCGTTTGCAAGGACGATCTCCGCCTTGCAGTTGATCTTCACATGGGTCGGAAAGCCTGCGCCGCCCGCGCCGAGAATGCCGGCGTCGCAAACAATTTTATTCAGCTCCATCAGCTCAGATAATGCGGAAGTCGCCCTTGAGCACGCAGCGTCTTGCGCGTGTAAAGGTCTTCGCGCTGGTCAGTCCCTCGCCGGTCGGGGTGGCAATGGTCAGGGTTGTGTAGCCCTCACCGCCGAAGCCCAGCCCGGAATAGGACGGCGCATTTTTGACGAAAATCGTCGTATTCATGCGTCTCGCCGCACGGGACATATTGTGGATATTGGTCGAATGGATGAGCGCGGAGTGCTGGCAGCCGTGCTCGGCACGGAACGCCTCGTCCAGCGCCTCGTCAAAGCTGCTCACGCGGACGCAGCCGAGCACGGGCATGAGCATTTCGACCTCGACGAACGGATGCAGACGATCGACCTCCGCAATCACGAGGACGGGGTTGCCGGTGTAGGAGACGCCGCTCTCGCGCAGGATGTAGGTCGCGTCATGACCGACGAATTTGCGGTTGATGACGTACTTGCCGTCCTTTTGGAGCAGCACGGTACGCACGATCTTGTCAATGTCCGTGCCGCTGACGCGATAGGCGCCGCAGCGCTCCATCTCGCTCATCAGCCGATCGGCGATGGAGCTGACCATGAAGCACTCCTTCTCCGCGACGCAGAGAATGTTGTTTTCAAAGCTTGCGCCGTCCACGATCTTCTTGGCGGCATCGGGGATGTTCGCCGTTTCGTCCACAATGACGGGCGGGTTGCCCGGTCCTGCCGCAACGCACTTCTTGCCGGACTTCATGGCGACGGCAACGACCGCCTCGCCGCCGGTAACAGCCAGCATCTTGATGGCCTTGTGGCTCATGATAACGGCGGAGGTGTCCATCGTCGGCTCCTTCGGCGCGGTCATCAGACCGTTCGGACCGCCCGCACGGACAACCGCCTCGTTCAAAATCTCCATCGTGCGCTGAGATGCACGCTTCGCCGCGGGATGGGGATTATAGACTACGGCGTTGCCTGCCGCGATCATGCTGATAGAATTGTTGATGACGGTCGCCGTCGGATTGGTGGACGGGGTGATGGAGCCGATCACACCGTAGGGCGCGGTCTCCACCAGCGTCAGACCGTCGTCGCCGCTGTACGCCGTCGGGTGGAGGTCCTCCACGCCGGGGGTCTTGTTCGCGGCAAGCAGGTTCTTTGCGATCTTGTGGTCCACTCTGCCGTAGCCGGTCTCCTCGTGGGCAAGGATCGCCAGCTCCTCGGCGTGCTCTCTTGCGGCAACGCGCATCGCCTCGACAAGCTGACTGCGCTTTTCAAGGCTCATCTCCGCAAGCTGCTGCTGTGCGCGGACCGCAGTGTCGATGGCATCGTGCACATCGTCAAAGATGCACTGCGTCGCACCGGACACGCAGCAGCTCCCGCCGGCGGAAAGGCTGCTCGCGGTCTGCTCCGCGATCTGTCTGATTTGTTCCTTCGTCAGTGCCATACGCTATCCTCAACTTTCCTTGTTGAATTTTTCAAAAATGCGGTCTCCGTTGACATCAACGGAGTCGATGATCGCTACAATGGTTTGATCGACGGGCTTATTTTCGGTGATGTTCGTCTGCCGCGAGGAGCTGCCGCCGACGAGCATGACGACCTCGCCCTCGCCCGCGCCGACCGCGTCAATGGCAACGAGCAGCCCGCCCTTTTCCTGCCATGTTTCAATGTCGATGGGCTTGACGATCAGCAGCTTCAAGCCGTAAAGCTTCTCCGCCTTGTTCGTGCTGACCACCGTTCCCTTAACTCTGGCTAACTGCATACCGTTTCTCCTTCATACTGCACCGCGACGTCGTGAATGTTCAGCGCGTCCCGCGCCGCCGGTGTAATGATCGCACCCACGCGGGCACGAATTGTTTTCTCCCTGCTCTCCGCAGCGGCAAGAACGTCCGCCTCGGTAATCAGGCTTGCGCCGATCTGTGCCGCCGCGTCGCCGGTATAGTACGGGCAAACGGCAACATTCATCTGCCGCAGCGTGTCGATCGACGCCGCAACGCCCTCCAAAAACGTGTTGCGGCGGAATTTCGGCGGCTCAAAGTCGAGATACAGCCGCACATCCTTGCGCCACAGCACGCTGCGGACGATCAGATAGCTCAGCGGCTCCCGATCCTCCCCCGCCGCGATCTGCCGCAGCAGCTCCAGCCGCGGACCGACCAAAATGACCGTCTTTGCCGCAGTGACACGCTCTAACAGCGCCGCGTCTCCGAGCCGAGACGCATACAGCAGCTCCGGCCCGTCAAGCCCGCAGGTATCGGGAAAGCTGATTGCCGTATAGCCGACGCCGAACTGCGTTGCCAGCAGCTTTTTCAGCTCCGTCGGATACGCCACCTGCGCCGCCAGCAGCACCAAGACCCGCTCGGGATGCTGCTTTTGCCGTTCGAGCGCCGTGACCCGCCGCACAACCTCGGCAACGATCGCCTCTATTAACTTGTGTAAAAGCGTCTGATCCATGGTTGACCTCTACACAACGGTTTCCGTCCGCCCCTCTCGGGTAAAAGGGTACGGAACTCCCTAAGCCAAAATCTCCATCATCGTGCTGCCCGCCATTGCGATGGCGTTGGCCTCGTCGGTGTCGATATGAACCTCCATATCATGCCCGTCGCCCGCACGGACGATAACGTTTTCCAGCACCGTCGCCCGCTCGCCCTCTGCACGAAGGCGCACCCGCTGTCCGTCCTTCAAGCCGAACAGCGTAGCCTGCGCCGCCGAGAGATGGAGATGCCGCGCCGCAACGATCACGCCCTCGGAAAGCTCCAGCCTCCCTGCGGGACCGATCAGCGTACAGCCGGGAGTGCCCTGCGTCTTGCCGGACATCCGCACGGGTGCCTTGATGCCCAAAGCGAAGGTATCCGTCAGGGAGACCTCGACCTGCGTCGCCCTCCGTTCGGGTCCGAGCACGCGCACCCGCTCCAGCTGTCCCTTCGGGCCGACGATCGTCACCTGCTCCTTGCAGGCAAACTGCCCGGGCTGTGACAGGTCCTTCAGCCGCTGAAGCCGATAGCCCGCGCCGAACAGCCGCTCCACATCCGCGCGGCAGAGATGGACATGCCGCGCCGAGGAAGCGACGGGAACGAGGATGCGTCCGGTCTTGCGGAACATCGTCTCGGAGACTGCAAGCTGCACGCTCCGCTGCACCGCGCCCTTATCCATTTTCCTTCACCTTCTTCAAAATCAGCCCTTCATAATAGGTCTTGGCAATGATGGTCTTGACGTCCTCCAGCGTGGGACGGACGATATTGGTCTGCGTCGCCGTGTCCTGCAGGGCGTGCTTTGCCAGCGTGTCAATGTCCTCCATGCGGAATTTTGTCTCGCAAAGGGGTGGGATCTTCACGTCCTCGCACAGGCGGCGAACCGCGTCGATCGCCTTCCGCGACGCCTGATCGACCGTGCAATTATCGACCTTCTCGCCCATCGCCTGCGCAACGGCGGCAAGGCGCTTCATGCAGTACGGGCGGTTGAATTCCAGCACGCGCGGCAGCATGATGGCGTTTGCAAGCCCGTGCGGGATATTATAGAAGCCGCCGAGCTGGTGCGCAATGCCGTGGACCAAGCCGAGACCGGCGTTGGAGAAGGACAATCCCGCCATATACTCCGCCCAGCACATATCCGTTCGGGCGTCCATGTCCGAGCCGTCGTTCACCGCCGAGCGCAGTGCGCCCGAGACCAGCCGGATGGATTCCAGCGCCAGCGCGTCGGTAAAGGGCGTGTGGGTGTTGCAGATGTAAGCCTCGATCGCATGGGTCAGGGCGTCGATACCCGTTGCCGCGGTGAGCGAGGCGGGCATACCGACCATCAGCATCGGGTCGTCCAGCGCAAGGTGGGCAAGGCAGTTCGTGTCCACCATGAGCATCTTGGACTTGCTCTCCTCGTCGGTCACGACGTAGGCGCGGGAGCACTCCGAGCCGGTGCCGGCGGTGGTATTGACCGCAATAACCGGCGCACCGTGCTTTTTGGACTTGTTGACGCCGTTATAGTCCTCGATCTTTCCGCCGTTGGCGGAGAGGATACTGACCGCCTTGGCAACGTCGATCGGCGAGCCGCCGCCGATGGCAATGATCGCGCCGCAGCCGCTCTTCTGATAAAATTCCAGCGCCTGATAGACGATGCGCGTGGTGGGGTTCGGCTCCACGCCGTCAAAGACCAGGTAGTCGATCCCCGCATCGTCGAGCACCGCCGTGACCTTGCCCGCCGTGCCGATCTTAATCAGACCCTTGTCCGTAACGACCAGCACCTTCTGAGCGCTCAGGCGGCGCAGAAAGTGCGGAATTTTCAAGATGCCGTCCCGACCGATCAGCGTATGCCGCGGCTGGTAGAGTTCAATCATTCCGTCTCGTTCCATAAGCGTTACTCCGTTTCAATTCGCTCAAAATCGCTCAAAAATGTAGCTTTCTTCTCGTTCGTTCTCATCATCCCACAAAAACGGGTCGGTGTCAATATTTTTCTGTATGCTCCACGAGATTTCGTTGATTTCACTAATCCGTCACAATATGTGTTGTGCACTTTCGACGAAAGAAAGCAAACCCCGCAGCCTCTGCCGCCTGAATCAGCAGGGACTGCGGGGTAAAAATCGCTCAAAATCGCTCATTCTAACGGGAGCTGCGTGCAGGGGATCCCCCGCTGCGCATAGAATTCCGCGTACTTCTGCGGCAGATTTTTTGTGGTAATCACGCGGCAGGGCTTGTCCGGCGGAAAAACGGTCGCAAAGGTGCGGCGGTCGAACTTCGCGCTGTCGATCAGCATATACAGGCGGCGGGTCATCCGCGAAAGCTGCGTGTAAAGCGGCATACGGTTTTTGTCCTGCACCGTGTAGCCGCGCTCCAGCTCCATGCCCTCGACCGTCAGGAACACCTTGTCAAAATAATAGCCGCGCAGCGTATGGCTGATGTCCTGATCGAGCGTCTCGATATAGTTCTTTCCGGTATGTACGTCGCCGCCGAGCAGCGTCAGCGACACATTCGGGCACTGCGCCAGCTCCAAAACCGCGGTGATGCTGGTCGTCACGACATTCAGCCGCTCGACCTCCCCCAGCAGCGCCGCAAGCATATTGCAGGTCTTACCCGCGCCGATGAAAATGGACTCCCCCGCGTGGACCTGTGCGGCAGCCTCCTGTGCGATGCGCTGCTTTTCGCGGTCGATGTCGTCCACGATCTCCGTGCCGTTGACGTAGCGGCGGCGCTGCGACTGCTTCTCCGGCAGGTGCAGCACGCCGAACGAACGCTCCGCCGCGCCCGTGCGGGCAATCGTCTCAAAATCACGCCGTACCGTCGCCACCGACGCACCGGTCAGCTCGCAGATTTCCGCCAGCGTCACGGAATTTTGCTCCTGCAGCCGCAGCCGGATCAGCTTCTCTCTTTCCCAGCTTTTCATTTCGCGTCCTCCCGCTCATTATCGCTCAAATTCGCTCACATTCAGTTTATCACGGGAATTCTGCTCTGTCAAGTCCTATTTTGTTTCCTGTTTTTCTTGCCTTTCCGACGGGATACATATATAATAACGGCAGAAATAAGGCGAGGAGAAAAAACGATGGCCGAGAGACTGTATTATGTAAACCAATATCAACGGGAGGCAGCGGCAACGGTGCTTTCCTGTGTCCCGTCGGAAAAGGGCTGGCGCGTAACGCTTGACCGAACGATCTTTTACCCCACCGGCGGCGGGCAGCCGTGCGACCTCGGCACGATCTCCGATGTCGCGGTCACGGATGTCTCCGAGGCAGACGACGAGGTGGTGCACCTGTGCGCCGCGCCTCTCCCCGTCGGCGCGGAGGTCGCGTTGAAAATCGATTGGCAGCGCCGCTTCACGCTCATGCAGCAGCACTCGGGGGAACACATCGTCTCCGGTATCGTCCACGCCCGCTTCGGCTATGACAACGTAGGCTTCCACATGGGAAGCGACGTCGTCACCATTGATTTTTCCGGCGAGCTGACCGCAGAACAGCTTGCGCAGACAGAGCTTGCCGCGAACGAGGCGATCTGGCGCGACCTGCCGTTCCGCGTTTTCTATCCCGACGCACAGGCGCTCGCCGCCCTGCCCTACCACCTCCTTCGTTGAACGTTGTGCACAAGTATGCCGTATA
>URWG01000002.1 GCA_900551495.1 uncultured Eubacteriales bacterium | reverse complement strand
AGGTGTCGATGTCGCCCGCCCGGGTGCCCATGGGGACGCCTGCCAGCGGGGACAGACCCATCGAGGTATCTTGACATTTACCGTCGGCGACTGCGGAGAGAGAGGAGCCGTTGCCGAGGTGACAGACAACGATCTTCAGCTCGCTTGCGGGCTTGCCCATCAGCTCAATGGCACGCTTGGAAACATAGCGGTGGGAAGTGCCGTGGAAGCCGTAGCGACGCAGGTGGTCATTCTCGTAATACTCCGTGGGGATAGCATAGCGGTATGCCTTCGGGGGCATGGTCATGTGGAACGCGGTGTCGAACACGGCGACCTGCGGCTTGCCGGGCATTGCCTTTTCGCAAGCCTCGATGCCCATGAGGTTGGCGGGGTTGTGCAGCGGGCCGAGGGGGATGCAGTCGCGGATGGCCTGCTTGCAGGCTTCGTCGATGATGCAGGAGGCGATGAACTTGTCGCCGCCGTGGAGGACGCGATGACCGACCGCATCGATCTCATCGACGGACTTTATCACGCCGTATTCCGGATCGACCAGAACGGAAAGCACGGCTTCGATCGCTTCGGCATGGCTGGGCATGGGAATATCGCGCACGACCTTGGTACCGGCGGCAAGATTCTTGTGGGTCAGCCGCCCGTCGATATAAATACGCTCGCACAGACCCTTGGCGGTAACGTCGCCCGTTTCGGGGTCCATGAGCTGGTACTTCAGCGAAGAGCTGCCTGCGTTGATAACGAGAATGTTCATAGTGACCTCAACTCCTGTAAATTCTTGTTTCTTTTTTGACGCTTTTATGATAGTATTATCGCATACAATCCTATTCTATAATATATTTGCGCGGGTGACAAGTGCTTTTTTGGAAATGAGGGAAAAAGTTTGAAGAATATCGGCGTGATTTGCGAATATAATCCCTTTCATAACGGGCACGCGAAGCAGCTTGCGCTCCTGAGAGAGCAGGGGAGGGTCGTCTGCCTGATGAGCGGGAACTACGTCCAGCGCGGCGAGCCCGCGATCACGGACAAGCTGACGCGGGCGAAGGCTGCCGTGCTGTGCGGGGCGGATGTCGTGCTGGAGCTGCCGCTGACCTATGCCGTGCGCTCGGCGGAGGGCTTTGCCGACGGCGGCGTGGACATCCTGACGCGGCTGGGCTGCGTGGATGCACTGGCGTTCGGCTGTGAGGAGGTTGACAGTAATAAAATTATGTCAACCGCAAAAGCGCTGCTCTCCGAGAATTTTCCGCTGCTTCTGAAGGAGGAGCTGGCGCTCGGAAAAAGCTTTCCCGCCGCACGTCAGCGGGCGTTGGAGCGCATGGGTGCGGAGGCGTCGCTTCTGACCGCGCCGAATAACATCCTCGCCGTGGAGTACTGCAAGGCGATCCTGCGTCGCGGAGAGACGCTGACGCCGCTCATGCTGCACCGCGAGGGAAGCTACCATCTGAGCGACGACCCCGAAAACCCCTCCGCGTCCTTCCTGCGCGGGCGGGAGGACTGGACAGGCTTTGTGCCGCAGGAGGCGCTGGCGGTGTTCCGCGATGCACCGCGCTACCGCATGGAAGCGGGGGAGCGGGCATGGCTGGCGCGGCTGCGGGCAATGTCGGACGAGGAATTCTCCGCGCTGCCCTACGGCGGCGAGGGACTTTGGCGTAAGGTTGCCGCCGCCTGCCGCTCGGAGCGGACATTGGAGGACATCCTGACCGCCGCTAAATCCAAGCGCTACACAAGAACGCGGCTGATGCGCTTGCTGCTGTGCGCTTATTTGGGCATTTCGCAGGCGGAGCTGGAACGGGAAGCGCCGTATGTCCGCGTTTTGGCAGTTTCCGAGCGGGGGCAGCCGCTCCTGCGCCGGATGAAGAAGCTCGGGACGATTGCGATTGTAAATGTCGGCGCGGTCCCGCCCGATTCCGACGCATGGGCGACGGAGCAGCGTGCCGCAGCGCTGTTCGAGCTGTTCCGCTGCGGCGAGATCGGCTCGCCGAACACGGAACGAAAGCTGAGAATCGTTCGAATGCAGCCGTAAATTGCCGTATTTTCCGCTGCGGGGCGTACCGTCGGCTATATATGGTGGCTGTGGGAAAAATTGCCGCAGAAAAAATGAAAAAAACACTTGCTTTTTGATAGGATGTGTGCTAATATAGTCGGGCATTGAAATAAACAGGGGTATCATGCCCTTTTACGAAAACAAGAAAGAGGTGAATGCAATGAAGGAAGGAATCCATCCGAAGTACGAACAGACTACGATCAGATGCGCGTGCGGCGAGATTATTGAGACCGGTTCTACCAAAAAGGACATCAAGGTTGAAATTTGCTCCAAGTGCCACCCTTTCTATACCGGCAAGCAGAAGCTGGTTGACACCGGTGGACGTGTTGACCGTTTCAACAAGAAGTATGGTCTGAAGTAATGATAAAGTCCGTGCCGTATCGGTGCGGACTTTTTTCATATTTTGTAGATTTTTGGAGAATAGAATGATAAACAACGACCATACCGTAATTGATAAAGCAATCCTTGTCGGCTTGAACGCCGACTGCTTCAAGCCGGAGGAGACGGCAACGGACGACTCTCTTGACGAGCTGGAGGCCCTGCTGGAAACGGCGGGCGGCGTCTGTGCGGCAAAAATGCTGCAAAATCGCCATACCCCCGACCCGCACAGCTTCATCGGCGAGGGTAAGGCGGAGGAGCTGAAAACGCTGCTGGAAACGACGGAAGCCAATATGGTCGTTTTTGACAACGATCTTTCGCCCTCGCAGATTCGGGCGCTGGAGGACATCACGGGCGTGACGGTGCTTGACCGCAGCGCGCTGATTCTTGATATTTTTGCACAGCGGGCAAAGACCGCCGAGGGACGCTTGCAGGTGGAGCTGGCACAGTATCAGTATCTGCTGCCGAAGCTCTCCGGCATGGGCAAGTCCATGTCGCGGCTCGGCGGCGGCATCGGTACGCGCGGTCCCGGCGAGACGAAGCTGGAAACGGATCGCCGCCACATCCGTGAGCGCATCGACCGGCTCAAGGCGGAGCTTGCCGAGGTGCGGAAGAACCGCGCCGTCCAACGGGAACGCCGTGTGAAAAACGCGATTCCCGTGGTCGCGCTCGTCGGCTACACGAACGCGGGCAAATCGACGCTGCTCAACCGCCTGACCGACGCGGGAATTCCCGCGAACGACCGCCTGTTTGACACGCTCGACACCACGACGCGCAAGCTCCGCGTGTCCGACCATCTTGAGGTCCTGCTGTCGGATACCGTCGGATTTATCGCCAAGCTGCCCCACCATTTGGTGGAGGCGTTTCAGGCGACACTGGAGGAGTTGCAATACGCCGACCTCCTGCTGCACGTCATCGATGCGTCCGACCCGCAGCGCGAGGCGCATATCGCAGTCGTTGAGAAGCTGATTGAGCGGCTGGCAAAGCCCGATGTGCCGGTCATCCGCTGCTATAATAAGGTCGATCTGCTGGACGATATGAGCAATTTCCCTGTCGGGGAGCGGAACGTGCCCATGTGCGCCCGCAACGGCGTGGGCACGGACGAGCTGCTGACGCGCATTGAACAGACGCTGCTCGGCACGCTGCACCGTGTCACGCTCCTGCTGCCCTACAGCGAGGGCGGTGCGATCGAGCTTTTCCATGAGCAGGCACAGGTCCACCGCGTGGACTATTTGGCGGAGGGGATCGAAATTGAGCTGACCTGTAAGGATGAGCTTTACGGGCGCTACCGCCGCTATGAAAAGGAGCAGCCATGAAGCCGTATTTGGTTCCGACAAAGGATGCCGATGCGGAGTTCGTTGAGCGCCGTTCCCGCTTTATCGGGCACATTTTTGCGACCGACACCGAGGAGGAGGCGCTGGCACGGCTCAAGCAGATGCGCGAGACGTATTGGGACGCGACGCACAATGTCTATGCCTATATCATCCGCGACGGCGCGACGCGCTTTTCCGACGACGGTGAGCCGGGCGGCACGGCGGGAATGCCTGTTTTGCAGGTATTACAGCGGGAGGAGATTTTCAACGTTACCTGTGTGGTGACGCGCTACTTCGGCGGTATTCTGCTCGGTGCGGGCGGCTTGGTTCGCGCCTATGCCCACAGTGCGAAAATCGCGCTTGACGCCGCCGGAAGATCGGTCAAGCAGGTTTGGACGAAGATCTATCTGCCGTGCCCCTATAGCTGGTTCGAGCGTATCCGACTGGAGGTGACGGCGTTCGGCGGCGTGGTCGAGAACACCGACTTCGGCACCGACGTGAGCTTTGATCTGCTGCTGCCCGAGGCGCGGGTGCAGCCGTTTTTGGCGCGGGTGCTCGACCTTTCCGCCGGAACGATCGAGGGCTTGATCGGCGATAACGTCTACCGCGCGTATCCGATGTAAAACGTAACGACGCAGGAGGATAAATGATGACGATTCGCGAACAGCTTGAACGGCAGGAGCATTTGATCCTGTCCGAGCGGGCGCAGTTTTCCGATGCCTCCAAGGGCAGACCCCGCGAGGGGCCGCCGACGGAAAACGATATGCGAACCTGCTACCAGCGCGATTGTGACCGTATTTTACATAGCAAATCCTTCCGCCGCTTGATGCACAAGACGCAGGTCTTTTTGCAGCCGGAGGGCGACCATTACCGTACCCGAATGACGCACACCTTGGAGGTTGCGCGGATCGCCCGCACCATCACCCGTGCGCTGCGGCTGAATGAGGACCTTGCGGAGGCGATCGCGCTCGGGCACGACCTCGGGCACACGCCGTTCGGTCATGCGGGCGAGGTGGCGCTCAGCGAGGTCACGAAAAAGCCTTTCCGTCACAACGAGCAGTCGCTCCGCGTGGTGGACCTGCTGGAAAAGGACGGGCAGGGCTTGAACCTGACCTACGAGGTCCGCATGGGAATCCTCGGACACAGCCGCCACAGCCGCCTGCCGGAGACGCTGGAGGGGCAGATCGTGCGCAAGTCCGATCAGATCGCCTACATCAACCACGACATCGACGACGCGATGCGGGCGGGAATCCTGACGAATTCCGACATTCCGCGCGAAATCGCCGACGTCCTCGGCGACACGCACCGCGACCGCATCAATTCGCTTGTGACGAATATGATCGTTCACACGCTGCAAACCGGCGAGCTTGGCATGGACGCGGAGGTTGACGCGACGATGGAAGCCCTGCGGGACTTTATGTTCGAGCGCGTTTATAAAAACCCCGTCGCCAAGGGCGAGGAGGTCAAGGCGCGGCACATTTTACAGGAGCTTTATTTCTATTATATCAAGCACCCCGAGAAGCTGCCCGCCGACTTTCAGCCGCAGCTCAGCTTCGACGGCATGGAGCGCACGGTCTGCGACTATATTGCCGGCATGACCGACAAATACGCAATGTATAAATTTGAGGAGCTGTTCATTCCGCTGGCGTGGCAGGGGCGGGGCTGATTTTGCCGTAAATCATCGAAAGGAGGGGTAATATGGCGTTTTCACCGGCTTTTTTGGACGAATTGAATCAGAGAAATCCCATTGAGGATGTGGTCGGGCAGTATGTTGCGCTGACACGGCGCGGCAGTAACCTGTTCGGGCTTTGCCCCTTCCACGGCGAAAAGACCGCCTCCTTCTCCGTCGCGCCGGAAAAGGGAATTTTCTACTGCTTCGGCTGTCATAAGGGCGGCGGCGTGATTAATTTCATCATGGAGATCGAAAACCTTTCCTACCCCGACGCGGTACGTTTCCTTGCGAAGCGTGCGGGCATGGAGGTACCCGAGGACAATGCCGAAAACTCGCAGTATAAGAAAAAAGAGCGCCTTTGGGCGCTTTGCAAGAGCGCGGCGCGGTTTTTTAACGACCAACTGAAAACCCCTGCCGCTGCCGAGGCGCGTGCCTATGCGCAGAAGCGCGGACTGTCACCGTCTACGATCACGCGGTTCGGATTGGGCTTTGCGCCGAATGCATGGACCGCGCTGATGGACGCGATGGTCGCAAAGGGCTACACGAAGCAGGAGCTGATGGAGGCGGGACTGGTGCTGCAAAACCGCGACAAGGGCACCTTCTACGACCGCTTCCGCAACCGCCTGATGTTCCCGATCATCGACGTGCGCGGCAATGTGATCGGCTTCGGCGGGCGCGTGATGGACGATTCGACGCCGAAATACCTCAACTCGCCCGAGACACTGATTTTTAATAAACGGCGGAACCTTTTCGCTATGAATATCGTCAAAAAGTCGAAGCAGGGCTACATCATCCTGACCGAGGGTTATATGGATGCCATCGCGCTGCATCAATACGGCTTTGACTGCGCGGTTGCCTCGCTCGGTACCTCGCTGACTCAGGAGCACGCGGATATGCTGTCCAAATATACCAACGAGGTTGTGCTCACCTATGACGGCGATCAGGCGGGGCAGAACGCAACGCAGCGGGCAATCCCGATGCTGGAGCGGACGGGTCTGCGCGTCAAAATTCTGCGGATGCAGGGCGCGAAGGACCCCGACGAATTCCTGAAAAAATACGGTGCCGACCGCTTTAAGCTCCTGCTTGAAGGCTCGGAGAATCAGGCGGAGTACCGCCTGCGGTCGCTGCAAATGCGCTACGACCTGACGAACGACGAGCAAAAGGTCGAATTTGCCAAGGAGTCGGCAAGGCTGATCTCCGGCTTTTCCACACCGGTGGAGCGGGAAATCTATGCGACCCGCGCGGCGGAGATCGCGGGCTTGACGCCGGAGGTCATGAAGCTCGAGGTCAACCGTGCTTACCGCCGAAAGCAGGCGGCGGAAAAGAAGAACCGCGAGAAAAAGGAGCTGGAGATCGACGTTTCCCGCCAGCCCCGCACCCGTGAGCTGCGCTACGACAATCTGCGCAGCGCGACGGCGGAGGAGGGATTGCTGCGGATGGTCCTGCGCGAGCCGGCGCTCTTTGCCCGCACCGACGGGCTGACGGCGCAGTCCTTCTCCGTTCCGATGTTCGGCGTGTGCTTCTCACTCCTGAAGCAGCGCTGGCAGGAGGACCTCGCCGTCCGACCGGACGTGCTGGCGGATGCGCT
Organism: uncultured Eubacteriales bacterium; assembly: GCA_900551495.1. GTDB lineage: Bacteria > Bacillota > Clostridia > Oscillospirales > Oscillospiraceae > JAZOXB01. Next base: position 24,744 of record URWG01000002.1, on the reverse strand, counting down.
GACGCCTGCGGAGATGGCACACCTGACGTCGATCCTGCAGGACCCCGACCATCCCGTGTCGGAGGAGGCATTCGACGATTATGTCCGCGTGATCGTGCAGGAAAATCAGCGTGCCAATTTCTCCGGCGAGAACGATCTGCGGGCAATGCAGGAACAATTACGCAAGAAAAAAGGCTATGGAGGTACATAAAATGGGAGAAATGCAGAACAATACGAAAATGAACGAAAAACTGCAACAGCTTCTGGAACGCTCCATGAAAGAAAAAAAGGTGGCTTCCAAGGATTTGATCGACACGCTGGATTCCATTGACGCCGACGAGCAGCAGACCGATATGATCTATGACGCACTGGAGGCGGCGGGGATCGAGATTGACATCTCCGATGTGGTGGAGCTGCTGACGAAGCCCGAGGAAATGCTCCCCAGCGAGGAGGACATTCAGCTCGTCGAGGAGGAAAAGCTCGTTGATACCGACGAGATCTCCGAGTCCATGAGTGTCAACGATCCGGTCCGTATGTATCTCAAGGAGATCGGAAAAATTCCGCTGCTGACTCCCGAGGAGGAGTTGGAGCTTGCCAAAAAGATGGCGGACGGCGACGAGGCGGCACATCAGAAGATGGTCGAGGCGAATCTGCGTCTTGTCGTCTCCATTGCCAAGCGCTATGTCGGGCGCGGGCTTCCGCTGCTCGACCTGATCCAGGAGGGCAACCTCGGACTGATCAAGGCGGTCGGGAAATTCGACTATACCAAGGGCTATAAATTCTCCACCTACGCGACGTGGTGGATTCGCCAGGCCATTTCCCGTGCGATCGCCGACCACGCCCGCACGATCCGTATCCCCGTCCATATGGTCGAGACGATCAACCGTGTCTCACGCGCCTCTCACGAGCTTGTGCCGGAGCTGGGCAGGGACCCGTCGCCGCAGGAGATCGCCAAGCGGCTGCATCTTTCCGTCGAGAAGGTCGAGGAGATCATGCGCGTTTCGCAGGAGCCGATCTCGCTGGAGACGCCCGTCGGCGAGGAGGACGACAGCCATCTGGGTGACTTCATTCAGGACGAGGACGCTTATGAGCCTGCCGACGCTGCCTCCTATGCGCTGCTGCGTGAACAGCTTGCCGATGTCCTCAAGACCCTGACCCCGCGGGAGGAGAAGGTGCTCTCCCTGCGCTACGGTCTGACCGACGGCAAAATGCACACGCTCGAGGAGGTCGGCGACGAATTTAAGGTCACGCGTGAGCGCATCCGTCAGATCGAGGCAAAGGCGCTGCGCAAGCTTCGCCACCCGTCCCGCTCTAAAATTTTGAAGGATTTTCTGAATTAACTGTTTAACAGGCGATGAAACGGCATCTTATACGACCGACAAAAATTTTTTCTTGACATTGCGCGAAAAAATCGTATCATATGTTCAGAGAGAAATGAACGGAGGCAAGAAGATGTACGACCGTATCAGAACCTACCTTTCGCAGCAGCTTGACATCCCCGCCGAGGAGATCAGACGCGACACGACGTTTGAGAGCCTGCACCTCGACTCGCTGGACATGATGGAAATGATTATGGACATGGAGGAGGAGCTTGGCGTCGATTTTGAGATGGAGGGCGAAATGAAGCTCGAAACCGTCGGCGACCTTGCGGACTTTATCGAGGATAAGCTCGCGGAGATCGGCTGAGCGAATACAACCGAATCGAAGTTTCGACCCGTGACAAGGTCGCACTAGTCGGGGAGATAGCGGTGCCCTGTAGCCTGCAATCCGCTACAGCAGGGATGAATTCCCGCACCCGGGTATTGCGTTGTGTCGCAGTCCGAATAAGTGGTGTTGAGGGGTCGGTCTCACGCAACGGGCTCCCGTGAACCATGTCAGGCGGGGAACCGAGCAGCATTAAGCGGACCTGTCCGTGTGCCGTGAGCAAGCCGATCCTGAGCCGGCTGTTCGGGAAACGGGTATTGCGCGTACTCAAATGCGGGTGTGCGATCTTGTCATGGGTCGAAACAGTTTACAATCAACAGCTCCCTGCGGAAAACCCGCAGGGAACTTTTATTACATAGTGAAGCTCCCCGCTGCCGTGGGTACGGACAGCGGGGAGAAGAGGAGTATTAAAGACGGGTTCTCAGCTCGCGCACAACATCCATAAAGTACATTGTGCGATCGTAATCTACCTTGTTTGTCCAAATGCCGTCTTTCTTGAAGTAGCTTGCAACGATTCCGCCGTCGGCGACCCGCATGATACGCTCTACGTTATCCGGTGTGATACCGCTGCCGACGATAACGGGGACAGTGTCGCTCACCTTGATCTCGCGAAGCTCCTCATCCGTAGGAGCATCACCGGTGCGGGAGCCGGTGCAGATCAGGACATCGCTGCAGAAAAACAGGGCGTCCTTTGCCTGCTCCGTGATTGGGCGGTCTGCAACAATGGCATGACTGCCGTGCTTGACATGGACATCCGTAAAAACGGCGATGTCATCGGCTTTGATGGAGCTGCGATAACGCAGAATCTGTCCGGCAAGACCTTCAACGAATCCCTCGTTTGCGACGTAAGCATTTGCGTATTGATTCACGCGGATAAACTGCGCGTCGATTGTTTTTGCGACGGCTAAGGCGGGAATAGCAGCATTTGCAAGACAGTTTACGCCGAGCGCAACGTGGTGCTTTTTCGCTGCGCGGGATACCTCCGCGCCGATGAAGGACATACCGGCGACGGTTTCGTAGGGGAATTGGTCCGGTTTGACGAAAGGAATATCGCCGTGGTTTTCCACAATAAAACCGTCCACGCCGCATTTGAGCAGGATCTCTACCTCGTCCATGGTATAGTCCAGCAGCTCCTGCATGGAGCTGCCCCGATAAAACGGAGCACCGGGCAGAGAACACAGATGGAGCGTCGGAATAATGGGCTTCTTAGCGGGAAAAATGTCTCTCAGACTTTTCCCCGAAGTATAAATCATTTCATTTCCCATGGCGTAGTCCTTTACTGAAGCGTTTTCCGCAGGTAATCTGCAATCAGCGGCAGATCGGCGGTTGCCGGACGGTTACTGTCGTATTCGATCGACACATAACCGTCGTATTTTGCATCCTTGAGAAGTTTTGCCATGCGGTCATAATCGAGCAGACGGTCGCTGCCGTCCTCATTCAGGTCAAAAAACTTTGCGTGGAAAACACAAGCATAGGGGAGCGCGAGACGACAGAATTCATAGGAATCACTCTTGTTAATGAAGCTGCCGTTGTCCAAAACGAGTTTTAATCTGCCGCCGCTGAGCTGCTGCATCAATTCCACATCTGTGTAGTTCTGCACGACGCCCGGCTCCTGATTCTCGATGCCGACGGTGATCTCGGGATATTTTCCCTCCAGCAGTACCTGTGTCAGTATCAGGAATACGGTTTTCTGATGCTCGGGGGCACGCAGATCTTCGCCGCCGATGGACAGGCGCATGGTCTTCACGCCGAGAAAATGTGTGGCATCGAGCCAGTCGCGCATGGTCTGCTGCGCCTTTTTGATCTCCTCCGACGTAAACGAGCCGAATACGCACTTGGTTGCGACGGAATAGATGGGAAGCTTCAAAGCAGCAGAGGCATCCTTTAACTGCTGCAAATAGGCTTGGTCAAGGGACTTAAAATGATTGTTCCACAGCTCAACGCCGTCCAGATGCGCGTCATTTTTGCAATGTGCCATCCACTTCGGCAGATCCAGACCGTTTGGACCGAATTCGTTTCTGTGCGACCATGAAATACATCCGATTTTCATAAAATCACTCCTTTTTTATCCTTATATAACGCTTGATATTGCGCCTCGACTTGTGCCGCGGTATGCGCAGAGCTTTGAGGTCCGATTACGGATACAGCCATAGCACCGGCGATACAGCCGCAGCTTAGTGCATGATACGGCGAGATGCCTTGAATGCGCAACGCCGCAAAGGCGCCGATAAAGGCATCGCCGGCGCCGACGGAATCCAAACATGTAACGTGCATTGCGGGGGCATAATAGACGTTACCCGCCTCAAATAAAAGTGCGCCGTCACTACCTAAGGTAATCAGAAGGCGGCTCTGCGGCCCCGCATAGTCTTTGAGCTGCCGCGCCATGTCACGAACGGAACCCCGACGAAGCCCAAGCAGCATATTTGCCTCTCGAAAGTTGCAGACCAAGGCGTCTGCCGAGGATAAATATGCGGGCGTGACCTTTTCCGCCGGAGAACAAACCAAATAAACATAGACACCCGCTGACTTTGCGGCGGAAATTGCAGCGGCAACGGCATCTGCATTGATCTCAAGAGATATGAGCAGAGCGCCGCCGCGAAGCTCCGCAACGGCTTGCTTCAGAGCTTCGGGATCAAGAAGCATGTTTGCCCCCGGTGTGACGATGCTGAAATAGTCGCTTTTTTCGTTGACAAGGTGCATAAAGGTCTGCCCGCTGAAAGCGTCTGCGCGGGAGACAAGCCGATCGGTATGCACACCGCGCGCCTGCAAATCGGCGTCCAAGCGCTTGCCGATGGCGTCGTTACCTATGGCACCCAGCAGGTACACCTCCGTGGAATAACGCGCGGCTTCGACTGCCTGATTTGCCGCCATTCCGCCGTTATACTGCCCCAAGAGAGTACCGAAGACACGCTCTCCGCCGACGGGCACGGTCGCCACTTCAAAGATCGAATCCAGTGCGATGCTTCCCAGAATCCCTAATTTCGGAAGCCCTGCCATGCTTTATTTCAGACAGGCGACAATCTTGTCGCAAAGCGCCATAGTTTTTACGTTGTCGCGGGCATTGCAAATCGGCTGCTTGTCGTTCAGCAGGCAATCCAGGAAGTGCTCAATCTCGCCGACATAACCGTTCAGATAAAGGTCCCGCCATCCGCCGGAACTGGAGGTATTGACGGATGTAAGCACGCAGTCCTTTTCATCCATAGTCTTCCAGCGGGAGCCTTTGGTGGCGACCGGTTCATCATAGTGGTAACGGAGGCTGGTCATATTATCGACCTTGACAAAGCCCTTCGTGCCGGAAACGCAGATCTCTTCCCAGTGGCGCTTCCACGCGGGGATTCCGCCGAAGAACATACTTCCCATGATGCCGCTGTCAAACCGCATCGTAAAGATATTGTCAACCTCAACGTCAACACTGTTGGTATAGCCGTGGATGTCGATGACCTCGCCGAAAAGGAAGCGCATTAAATCAACATAATGAATTCCGCCGACCTTCGTAAAGACGTTGTTATCCCAGCCGGGACGTCCGGAGGTAATGGCAAACATACCCATGAAGGAGAGCGCTTTACCAAAATCGGGGGTGTTGGACATGATCTCTTTCATTTTTACATAGGAAGGGGAAAAGCGCTTCATAAAGCCGAGCATGACCTTCTTATTCAGATCGTCTGCGAGATTTGCAACCTCCAATGCAGCGGCTTCGTTCATGCCGAGGGGCTTTTCAACGAAGACATGTGCGCCGGAATTCAGGCAGTCCTTCACAATATCTGCCTGGCTGTCGGCGCTCGTAATAACAAAAACGGCGTCCAAGGACTCTTTATCAAGCATTTCACGGTAGCTGCTGTAGGCATGCTTGATTCCGAAACGCTCGGCGGCATCCTGCGCGTGCTCAATATGACGCGCCGCGACCGCCTGAATCGGCTGCCGCAGAAGGTGAAGGGTGGAGAGAATGTTTGCGGTGGAGTGCACGCCGCAGCCGACAACACCAAGCTTCAAATTTTGCAGTTCTTTCATATTCTGTACCTCGCTATCATTTATTTTTGTGTTTTTTTACCTGTTCAAGAAGGACGGCGATGATGATGACCGCGCCGATGATCAACTGCTGGTAATAAGATACAATGTTCAGGATCGTCAAGCCGTTTTTAATGGTACCGATCAGAATGGCACCGAAAATCGTCCCGACGACAGAGCCCATACCGCCCAGCAGACTGGTCCCGCCGATAGCGGTTACGGCAATGGCATCCAGCTCCAGCCCCTGACCGACGGTCGGTTCGCTTGCTCCGAGCGTGCAAACATAGAGAATTCCGACCAGTGCGGCACAGACACCGGAAATCATGTAAATAATGGTTTTGTTGAGATTTGTTTTCACGCCGGAAAGACGGGCAGCCTCTTCGTTTCCGCCGATGGCATAAACATTGCGACCGAAGCGCGTGAAGCTGAGAATGATCCAACCGATCAGAAACACTGCGAAGGCAATCACAACCGGCCATGGGATTTGCCACAGTCCGGCATTGCCGATTTTGTTCATGGTGGGATTCAGCACGAACAGCGAACGACCTGACGTTGAGATCAGGGTAATGCCCCGCGCCATACTCATGCTTCCGAGCGTACAGACCATCGGCTGCAGCTTGAAGTAGCTGATGAGTATACCGTTGAACGTACCGAAAAGGATGCCGACCGCAATGCCGCAGAGGAACGCCGGAAAAAAGGACAGCCCCCAGTTGTTAACTGCAATACCGGTGACCATGCCGGAGAGAGCGGCAACCGAGCCAACGGACAGATCGGTTCCGCCGGCAATGATCACAAAGGTCATTCCGACGCCGCAAACCATTGTTGTCGCAGTTTGACGCAGCAGGACCATGATGTTGCTCGTGCGGAGGAAAAACGGGGATAGGATCGACAGCGCGACCCACAGCACGGCGATCAATGCAATCAACCCGAGGTTTCGCATCCGTTTGAAGGACCCTCTCAGACGGGACAAGCTGCCGTGGTGATATGTGTCTTTCATTTAACTAACTCCATACATCAAATTTAGCAAATCTGCTTTCTTGAGCTGATTGATGTTTGCCTCTGCCTTTACGCTGCCCTCGTAGAGGACGAGTACGCGATCGCAGACGTCCATCACTTCCTCGGCTTCTGAAGAAACGACCAAAACGGCGTCGCCTTCGGAAACAAGCTCTCGAATAATGCGGTGAATCTCGCGCTTCGCCCCGACATCAATGCCGCGTGTCGGCTCTCACATAATAAAGACATTGGTATTCTTCAGAAGCCACTTCGCAAGCACAACCTTTTGCTGGTTGCCTCCGGAGAGTGTGCCTGCAAGCTGTGCCTGAGAACTGACTCGAATACGGAGCGCGTCGATCATTCGGGCGACCTCCTGCCTCTCCGTTTTCCTTTGCACGAAACCGAGGTGTGAGAGTCGATCAAGAATGGGAAGTGAAATGTTATTGCCGACTGAGCCGATCAGATTCAGTCCGTCACCCTTACGATCCTCGGAAACATAGGCAATTCGGTTTTTGACCGCCTCATAGGGTGTCAGACTGCCGAGCGGCTTGCCATTTACGCTTACTTCACCTGCATTGATCGGATAAGCGCCGAAAAGCGCCTTGGCAATCTCAGTGGAGCCGCACCCGATCAGCCCGGTAATACCGAGAGCCTCTCCCGCGTGAAGATCAAAGCTGATATTGTGAAAGGCTGCTCCGCTCAGACCGCTGCAGCTCAGAGCGACCTTATCAAGCGTAAAGCATTCTTTTTCTGCCGCTTCCTGTACGCCTTCTTCTGCACCGGTCATTGCGCAGACGATTTTCTCCATTGTAATGTCGTTAACGGAATCGGTCGAAAGACGCTTACCGTCGCGCATGAGAGTCACACGGTCGCAGATTTCAAAGACCTCATCAAGACGATGGGTGATCAGCACAAGAGAAAGCCCACGCTTTGTCAGCATTCGCATGACCTCAAAGAGCTTTTGCACCTCGGCGTTATTCAGTGCCGCGGTCGGCTCGTCAAAAATGATGAGCTTTGCATCGCGGCTGATTGCTTTGGCGATTGCAATTAGCTGCTGTTTTGAAATGCTCAGGTCCTTTACCGGTACGGTCAGGTCGATCTGCACATTCATGCGCTGCAACAGCTCCTGAGCGGCACGCAGCCGCTCCTTCTTGTTTATAAATCCGAGCTTGTTACAAAAGCGGTTTTGCCCGAGGAAGATATTCTCGCTTCCGTCAAGATGCGGGACCAGATCCAATTCCTGATAAACCATGCCGATTCCGCTCTCCAATGCGTCGTGAGGGGAGGAGAAGCAGACGTCTTTCCCGTCAAAGAGCATCTGACCGCTGTCCCGCTGATAGGCACCGGAAATTATCTTTACCAGTGTGGATTTTCCCGCGCCGTTGTGTCCCAACAGAGCGTGAACCTCACCCTTGGCGACCGCCCAATCAACGTGATCTACCGCACGCACCCCGGGAAAGACCTTTACGATGTCTTTTAACACCAAAAGATTCTCATTGTTCATGTTTTCTCCTTGCGTATCAGCTCCGGAGGGGACATACGCCCCCTCCGCAGACCGGAACATTCTTTATTCGGCGTCAAATCCCTCGATCGGGAGATAGATGTTCTTGTTGATCTCAAACATCTCCTTAACGGGCTTCGGCGCCTCGCTTATGGCTTCCTGCACGTTGTCCGCGCAGACCAATGCCGGAGTCAGGGAGTAATCCTCAACGGCGTCCTCACCCTCGTAGATCGCTTTAACGGCAGCACATACGGAATAGTATGCGATCTGATAGGCAACGCCGTCAATCGTAGCAGCCATAGAACCGTTTTGAATTGCGGCGAAAGCTTCTTGTGTACCGTCATCGCCGATGACAAGAATCTGACCGTCTTTGCCTGCCTGCTCAACGGCAGTTGCAACGCCGAGCGCCATGGTATCATTCAGGGCGTAAATTGCCTGAATGTCTCCGTTGGCTTGAAGCATCGCGGCGGCAACATCGTGGGCTTCTTCCCGTGCCCAGTCAGCCGGCTGAGAGGCGACGATTTCAATTTCGGAATCCTTGAGGGCGTCGGTAAAGCCCTGAACGCGGTCGCGGGTTGCCGAGGTTCCTGCAAGCCCTTCGACGATCGCCACCTGACCCTTGCCGCCGAGCTGTTCTACAACGTACTGACCGGCGACGACGCCCTCCTGATAAAATGACAGGCGGCATTCAGCGGTGATGTGTGCATTGGACTGCTTGAGAACGTCTTCATCCTGCGCTTCTGAAACAACGATCCAAGGAATTCCGGCTTCGTTGGCTTTTGCAATAGCGGGAATCAGGTTCGTATTGGAAATGGAGGCGGCAACGATGGCATCATAATCCTGACCGACCATTGCCAATGCAACGTCGAGCTGTGCGGAAAGATCGGTTTCCGTGGGGACGTCACGGACGTCAATCTGAACGCCGAGGTCCTCTGCGGCGGCTCTCGCGCCGGCTTCATAGGTCTGCCAGAAGGTATTGCTCAGGCATTTGACGATGTAACCGATTTTGATTTCCGACGGGTCCTTTGCAGCGGCGCTCGGGTTCTGCGCGTCGGTCGGCGCAGGGGCGGGATCACCTCCGCAGCCGGCGAAGAGCGCGACCACCATAAGCAGGGAAACAACGATGCTGAGGACGGATTTAACTGTGCGTGTCATACGAATCTCCTTTCTTTTTTACGGACATGATGAATTGTTAAACATTGGAACGTTAGAACGTTATAACGTTTACAATCGAATTATAAACCATGTCGCAGAGATTGTCCAGCACTTTTTTGCGTAAATTTTAAAATTGTGAAAACTGCATATTGTCTTTTATGGTAAATTGTGTATAATATACAAAAGGAAGTCACTCCGTTTGTTCCATATTGCAGAGTGAGGTTGAATGTTATGGTAGATTATACCACGAAGCTACCCCTTTACGAGCAGGTAAAGAACTACATTGCCGAGGGAATTCGAAACGAAAAATGGAAGCCCGGAGATTTGCTGCCGCCTGAGCCTGAGCTGCAGCGATTGCTTCGTGTGTCTCGCGTGACGGTACGGCGCGGGATTGAGGAGCTGGAGCACGAGGGGCTTGTAATCAAGAAGCAGGGAAAGGGTACGTTTGTCGCGGCGACAAAGCTCTCCTATCCTTTACCCAAGTTGACCAGCTTTTCCGAGGACATACGGCAGAAGGGTCACAACCCGGGCTCAAAGACCATTACCGTGGCTGTTTGCCGAAATGAACAGGCTGCAAATGCAATGGGACTGTCGGATAAGTTATTATTTCTCTATCTTCGCAGACTTCGGACAATGGATGGGATCACGATCGGCGTTCAGGACAGCTATATTAACCTTGAGCTGCTGCCGTTGAGCGTTTCCGCCGATGCTGCGGCGGAGCTGCTGGCGAATAAGCTTGAGGCAGAGGATTCGTCTCTGTTCGAGATATTTGAAGGCGACTACGACATTACAATCGGCTATGCCGATGAGGTCCTTGAGGCGATTTCCTGCAGCAAGGAATTTTCCCCGCTGCTTGAGATCAAGACCGGTGCGCCGCTCCTGCTGCTGACACGCCTGAATTATACTGCCGACGGTCGTCCGCTGGAATATGTTCGGATGTATAACCGTGCGGATATTTATAAGTATTCAATCCAGCTCTATCGATAAATCGCGGGCGGCGCTTCTTTCCGCCTGCGAGGGTAACAAAACAAGATATAAAAAGCGCGGCGGGGCAGACCTGCCGTGCTTTTTTGCTGCCTGTCCGCATAGAATTTCTTAATGAAATTCTGCAAGGTGGGATGGGAATGGATGCGTGGATTTCGCGGCTCGGGGATTTGGCATGGGGCTGGCAGACGATGGCGCTGTTCGTCGGGGTCGGTGTGCTGTTTACGGTACGGCTGCGGGGGCTTCAGGTGCGGCGGCTGGGCAGAGCGCTGAAGCTGATTTTTTCGCGCGAGGAGGGCGGCGGCATCAGCCCCTATGCGGCGCTGTGTACGGCGCTGGCGGCGACGATCGGGACGGGGAATATCGTCGGTGTGGCAACGGCACTGTCGGCGGGCGGTCCCGGGGCACTGTTTTGGATGCTGCTGGCGGCGGTGTTCGGCATGGCGACGCAGTACGCCGAGGGCTTTTTGGCGGTGAAATATCGAAAAAAGGGGAAAAACGGCTGGTACGGCGGTCCGTTTTGCTATATTGAGCAGGGGCTGGGGCAAAAGTGGCGTTGGCTTGCGAAAACCTTTGCGGCAATCGGCGCGACGGTCGGCATTCTCGGCGTCGGGACGGTGACGCAGGTCAACAGCATTACCGATGCGGCGGACGGCTTCTTCGGCGGCGGGGCGGCGCTGACGCTGTTTGGGCGGTCATACTCGCTTGCGACGGTCGTGAGCGGGCTTTTGGTCACGGCGGGGGCTGCGATGGTGCTTCTCGGCGGGATGAAGCGCATTTCCCGCGTGTGCGAGACGCTGGTCCCGCTCATGTCGGCGATTTACGTCGTCTGTGCCGCAATCGTGCTTTGGCGCTTTGCCGACCGAATTCCCGCGGCGGTGTCACTGATCTTCCGCAGCGCCTTTGCCCCGCGTGCCGTATTGGGCGGCGCGGCGGGAATCTCCGTGAAGGCGGTGCTCCGCATGGGGATCGGGCGGGGCGTTTTTACCAACGAAGCGGGGCTTGGCTCGTCGCCGATTGCCGCCGCAGCCTCCAACTGCCGCGAGCCGGTGAAGCAGGGGCTGATCACGATGACCGGAACCTTTATCGACACCATTGTGATCTGCACACTGACGGGACTGTGCCTCGTGGTGACCGACGCGTGGCAAATGCCCTTTGAGGGCGGCGCGATCACCGACTACGCTTGGCGGGCGGCGCTGCCGTGGGGACAGGGACTTTCATCGTTTCTGCTGATGGTCTGCCTTGTCCTGTTCGGCTTTGCGACGATTCTCGGCTGGAATTTTTACGCGGAGAGCTGCCTGACCTATCTGACGGGCGAGAATCGGCGGCTCCTACTGCTGTACCGAATCGGTTACCTTGTCGCGATCGCCGTCGGTCCGTATCTCAGCGTCAATGCGGCGTGGGAGTTGGCGGACATTCTGAATGCTGTGATGGCGCTGCCGAATCTGACCGCCCTGCTCCTGCTGCAAAATACGGTCGTCGGGGAAACGAGAGCGGCGCTGCGGACGGAAGGCCGCAGTAACCGACCACTTGGAACGTAATAAAAAAAGTTGACCGCATTATATTGACAAATGACAATTCATGTGGTAAGCTGAAATCGGAGGGAGAATCAACCGAAAAACGGCACACCTCGTCACTGTGCCGTACCTATCGACGGAGGGACATTCCAATGGGCTGATTTGCTGTTCTCGACGTGCAAAGTCGAAGCGTTTTTTCAAAACAATCCACCACTATGACGAAATTGAGAAGGGGGAACAAAAATAAAATATCGCAAGAAGTTATTTGCACTGCTTACAATGTTTTTGATCGTTTCGCTCTTTTTCAACATGACGGTTTATGCGGCGGAGCGAGAAGAAATCACCGATATTACAGTTGAAACCGTGACCGTCTCGGAGATGCTTTCCATGCAAATTACTAAAATGGCTGCGGAGTGCGGAACCGATCTGACGGTATCGTGCGTCAAACCCTTATCCGACTTTTCCGGCAATCGGTACTTCGTGGTCGAGTTTGAGCCGACCGGTTATTTGATTTGCCACGGAGAGTATGGTGAGACACTGGAATATGCCGAAGAATCGCCTTCGCCGTATTTGGGTATGGAGGGAGACTTGCTCTATGCGGGTCCGACGTACTATTATTCCCTTAAGGATGAGATGTTTAGCAACCCGATTTTTGGAGAAGAGGTTTGTACGAGCGACACAGACTATCTTGCGGCGCTGTCCGATGCTTCCGATGAGTTAGACAGTACCATTTCGGCAACTGCGGAACTCTATGTTGACTTGGGAGAAGACATGAGCCTGACTGCGACAGACTATACTCGCTTAGAGGGTACTACAGTTTCACCGAACGCAGCGCCTACTCCTACCGGAATAAAACATTATGTACCGACAGATATTAAGGGAACCAAAATTAAAGACCTTATAACCGAAGATCAGATGGGCTATATGCGCGGGGGCGTATGCGGATATATTGCAGCAGGACTGATGCTATACTGGATTGATGAAGTGCAAGGGTCTGACAAGTGTGTTAATGATTTTACATACATACGAAGCGATCAAAATGGCTTTATCAACAATAACTTAACGCGCGAACTTCGCTCTTATGGGTCTATAGATGGATCGGATGCTTTAGGTATTACGGGAGAAAGCATTAATTCGGTCTTAAATGAATACCAAGACAAGCACGGGATGAGCATTGATACGTTAGTTCTATTGCTTAATTCCGAGAATTACCCGCTGGCTCACTTAAAAGCATTCAAAAAGCCCGTTATTGTCTTTAGCCAAATATCAAAGGATGGAACGAATTACGATAACCATGCAGTCTTCGCCTATGGGTACACAACTGATGATCAGACGCTCGTGCATTATGGTCATGCTAACTATTCTGAGGTTGTGTTAGATACCAGCCTGTTTTTTATCCCGAGTCTTATTGCTCTGAGAGATTTTAGCGCAGATGACATTAGTATCTCGGATGTCTCATCATCTTACTGGGGATATACGGCAATTCAGTACTGTACACGTTTTTGCCTTTTGCCGCTTGAGAACGGTAGGTTCCGACCTGAGGACGATGCAACGCGACTTGAGTTTGTCGTGGCACTATACAGCTTAGCGGGAAAGCCTGATCCTGTATCGGATACAATTAGTGCGAGATTTATTGATGCTCCACCCAAACAGGCGGACTTGACGAATTTCAACGCTGCACAATGGGCGTTTGAAAATGGTATATTAACGGGGACATCTTCAAATACGCTTGAACTTGATGATTCCCTTACGCGCGAGCAGGCGGCAGTGTTTTTCTTCAGGTACGCAACATATCTCGGTTTTAACTTTAGTATTACTTCCGGACCGGCGTATACCACTTTTGACGATTACCGGACAGTATCACCATTTGCGCGGGGTGGAGTTGACTGGGCGACTAAACGTTATCTTTTACGAGGAGACAGGGGGTTGCTCTATCCGAAAAGAAATCTCACCAATGCGGAGACGGCGCAATTAATTTATAATCTAACAATTCGCGCGAGTAGATAGGAGGGAAACCGTGAAAGTACAGAGAATCCTTACGGCGGTCATTCTGCTGCTGTTTATTTTGACACTGCTTCCGCTGTGTACTTACCTAAAATATGATACGGGGGAGGTACAGTATGTAAACTACTATAGATCCATCGGAGCGATTGCCGTCGCTGAAATTCCGATCTCCGGCTTGCTTACCTTGCTTGCCTTGATCTTTGCCCTCGTGCGCAGCCCGCAGAGAATGCTGATATCGGGAATCTTGATTCTGATCGCAGGAGTACTGCCGCTTATATCGCTGCTGCTTCTCTTCAGGAGAGTTGCGAAGTATTTACTTCCGACGTTTTGGGTCATTGTTGCCGGACAAATCATTGTCGGCGTTATTTCGATCGTTCTTTATAATCTCAGAAAGCGGCGGAATCAGGACGGCAAGCCGGTGCAGTGACGGGCTGATATGATTGACACAGCATTACTGTTTTTGCGACCGAACGGGAGACGCTTATGAAATTACAACGTGTACTGGCGGCGTTCCTACTGCTGCTGTTAATTCTGACCTTTGTGCCTGCCGCGATCTACATTGACGGGGATAACGGCAGTCCGCAGTATGTCGGCTTTTACAGACAAATCGCCGTGGTCGGCTTCATAGAGCTTCCGATTTCCGGGTTGTTTACACTGATTGCCTTCCTGTTTGCGATAGGCGTTGACCGGTGGAGACTTCTGACATCGGGGGTGTGGGCTTTGGTTGCAGGACTGTGGGCGCTGTCTGCGCTGCTGTTCCGATACCGAGTACCCGAGGAGGTCTGCCCGCTGACGTACTGCACTAACGCAGGGCAAATTGCGGTCGGTCTTGTGTCGATCCTCCTTGGCGCCTTCAAAAAGCGATGGAATCAAGAGGGCAAGCCAGTGCGATAAGGACGGCGTGTGCAGCATATAAAGGAAGCCAATCGCCGAAATCGTTAGGGGAAAAGTGAATGAAAAAGAAACTGTTTTGTTACATTATTTTGGCAATACTCTTTGCGCTGACGTTTGTTAAGGGGTGCGAATACTCCTATGGAACGGATAACGGGTCGCCGCAGTTCGAGAGCTTCTACAGCTCTGTTCCGATGGGCGGGCTCGGGGCGTATCAGATCGGCGGCGCGGTGATGCTGCTTGCGCTGATCATCGGGCTGTGCAGCCTTCGCCGCCGCCCGTTTGCTCCGGCAATTTTGCTGCTTCTCTCGTCCGCGTGGTCGATTGCACATACGCTCTGCTTCGGTGTCCGCAATACCTGTATTCATGTGCTGGGGGCGGTGATCGTCATCGGGGAGCTGATCGTCGGTGTCTGCCTGCTGCTGATCGCGCTGCGGACGAAGAAGCCCGAAAAGTAATTTGATTCTCAAAGCACGGCAGGTCATTCGGCTTGCCGTGCTTTTTTCGCGTCCGTCCGCATAGAATACCTCCGGCAAGTCCCGACGGGAACGAGGTCGGCGGGGAGCTGCGGACGGTATCGGACAAATAATTTCGGTGTTATGTAAATTTGTTGTTGAAATCTCGGGGGGCTTATGGTAAATTGAAATCGTAGAATTGTCGGAGGCTGACGGAGAAGAGGGAAGTCTGTGGAATTTTCAAATTTACACTTTATCTTTATTTTACTGCCGCTGATCATGGCGGTTTATTACCTTGTGCCGAGGATGGAGCAGAAAAATACGGTTCTGCTCGTTGCGAGCATGGTTCTGTATGCCTTCGGGCAGCTTTACTACCTGCCGCTCCTGCTTCTGACCGCATTTGTCAACTATAGGATGTCCGACTATGTGACGCCCGGGAACAAGCGCTCGCTGATTTTGCCGTTGGCGCTGAATATCGGCGTGCTGGTGCTGTTCAAGTATCTGAATTTCCTGCTCGGAATCTTCGGCGTGAGCGGTGCGGACGGCAGCGGGGCAGTCTCACTCGTCGCGCCGATCGGCATTTCGTTCTATACCTTCCAGCTCATCTCCTACCATGTGGATATTTACCGCGAAAAATGCGAGCCTGCGGAGAATTTTAAGAAATTCTTGCTTTTCCTGTCGATGTTCCCGAAGATGCCGATGGGACCGATCGTTCGCTACGCACAGATCGAGCCGCAGCTTTATACGCGGAAGCATCCTCCCCGTGCGGTCTTTCAGGGGCTGGTTCGCTTTGCCGTCGGACTTGCAAAGAAGGTCCTGATCGCGGACTACGCTTACGGCTTTTACGCGCAGTTCTCGTCGGAGAAATTCGGCGCGGCGGCGTGGCTCGGCGCACTGTTTTTCATGTTCTATATTTATTTCGAATTCTCCGGCTGTACCGATATGGCGATCGGGCTGGGCAGGATGTTCGGCTTCCGCTATCCCGAAAACTTCGACGTTCCCTATGCGTCAAGCTCAATTACCGACTTTTGGCGTCGCTGGCATATGACGCTCGGCAGCTTCTTCCGCGACTATGTGTACATCCCCCTCGGCGGCAACCGAAAGGGGAGAGCGCGGCAGATTCTGAACCTGTTTGTCGTCTGGGCGCTGACGGGACTTTGGCACGGCGCACATTGGAATTACCTGCTGTGGGGGCTGTACTTCTTCGTCCTTCTGACGGCGGAAAAGCTCCTGACGGAGCGGCTGGAACGGCTGCCCTTTGCGGTGCGGAACCTCATTACGATGTTCTTTATCCTGTTCGGATGGGTCATCTTTGCCAATGAGGATATGTCCGCGCTCGGCAGAACGCTCGGCATGATGTTCGGTGCGGGCAGCTTTTGGGGCGCTTCCGTGGGCGTCCTGCTGAAAAACGCTCTGCCGCTGCTGGCGCTCTGCCTGATCGGAAGCTCCGTCCTGCCGCGGTGGTTCGGCGCGATTTGGAGCAACGTTTTCCTGCGCAATGCCAAGAGCAGCCGCATTTCCGTTTGGCAATGTGTCTATGCGGCGGGAATGGTCGTGCTTGCGGCGGTGCTGCTCTATCTCTGTGCTGCCTCGCTTGCGGGCGCTGCCAGCAAGCCCTCGCTTTACGCAACCTTCTGACGGAGGGAACCTGATATGAAACGAATTTACACTGTTCTGACTTCCGCGGTGCTGGGATTGCTTTTGATCTTCGGCGTAGTCGCGCTGTTCAGCCCGAGCAGCTCTGCCCAAAAGCCGAAGCTGACCTTCTCCGCGCTGCTGAACGGCAGCTTTTACAGCGACTACCGCACCTATTATTCCGCTGGCTTCTCTGACAACAAGACGCTGAAAAGCACGAATACCGCGCTCAACGGCTTTTATCGCTATTCCGGTCTTTCGGGCGACGACGTTTCGATCATCGTCAATATGAACGGCGGCGCTGCCAACGGCGGTGAAGCCCTCAAGCCCACGGCGCCTGCGACCGAAAAGCCCTCGGACACCGATCCCGCCGCGACTACGGAGGCGCCGTCCGAGCAGCCGACGCAGCCGACCGAGCGTGTGGACAATCATAACGTCGTTGCCGAGGACCTCGGGCAGGCGCTGATCGTCGGCGATCGGGCGCTTGAGGTTCCCCATGCGAATTACGACGTAATGGAGAGCTATGGGGACGCCGTGACGAATATCGCGACGGCGCTCGGTAAGGATGTGCGGACCTTCAATGTGCTCGTTCCGAACGGGGCGGAGTTCTATGCACCCAACGATTACCACACCGGCGACATGTCGCAGAGCAAAATGATCGGCTTCTGCTATGAAAAGCTGGGCAGCAACGTGAAAACCGCCGATGCCTACGCCAAGCTTGCCGCGCACACCGACGAGTATATCTACTTCCGCACCGACCACCACTGGACGCAGCTCGGCGCGTATTATGCCTATACCGCGTTCTGCGAGGCGGCGGGCTTCGACGCGCCCCCGCTGAGCAAGTTCGAACAGGGACAGTACGATAATTTTCTCGGCTCAATGTATACCTTCCTCTCCGGCTATCCGCAGGCGGCGGTGCTGGCAAGCAACCCCGATACGCTGTACTATTACCGTCCCTATGTGGACACCGACACCGGCTATTACGAGGATGCAACACTGACGACGGAGATCCCGATGGGCTGTATCAGCTATATCGGCAGCGATGTTTCGAACAAATACCTGACCTTCCTCGGCGGCGACCACCCCGTGACGATCATCAATACCGACGTTGAAGGTCCCGTCTGCATGATCATCAAGGAGTCCTACGGCAATGCGTTTACGCCGTGGCTGACCAGCCATTACAGCAAGATCATTGCCATCGACCCGCGTGAGTTTAACCGCGACGGTCACCCGAGCCTTGACCTTGCTTCGTTTGCAAAGGAGCAGGGCGTTGACGACTGCATCATTCTGAACTACCCGATGATGATTTCCTCGGAAGCCTATGTGGAATGGCTCAACCGTTTGGTCAATCAATAAAGAAACCGCACAGCCGTTGAAAAACGACTGTGCGATTTTTTACATATCACCGCTATCCGTTGCGAGCGCTTTCTTTCGGAAGAGCAGGGAAATGCACCAAAGCCCCGCCAGACCGACGATGGTATAGATGATGCGGCTGACAAGTCCGGTCTGTCCGCCGAACAGCCATGCGACCAAATCGAAACGGAAAATGCCGACCAGACCCCAGTTGAGCGAGCCGATAATGCTCAGGATCAATGCGAGTGTGTCCATGTTGATTCCTCCTGTTTTCTTGCTGCCTTTATTATGGGCGGATTTTTTGTGCACTATACGCAAAATAACTGCTGAAATTTGTAAAAAGCGTCAACAAATAAGGGGCTATGAAATTTGTGCGCGATGCGTTATAATAATATCGTATAATGCGTGGTTTGCGCAGCGGTCTGTCAAAGAACTCTCGTGTCATTCCGATGAGGGCGCAGCCCGACGTGGGAATCTCATGCTGAATGTTTCGAATTCGCCGGGGTTTTCCGAAATTCCGAAACATATCTGCGAGATTGCCACGGGTGCAAGCACCCTCGCAATGACAAAATCGGGGCTTTTTGACACACTGATGCGTGGTTTGCGCAGAAACAGAATTGTACGAAAGGCGGATTCTTTTCTTATGAATGCATTTTTACCGGCTGATATTCTCTTCCCTCAGGTCGAGTCGATGGAAAAGTGGGCGGTGATCGCCTGCGACCAGTTCACCTCCGACCCTGCCTATTGGGAGCGCGTGCGCAAGAACGCTGAGGGCGCACCGTCCACCATCAACCTGATCCTCCCCGAGGCGGAGCTCGGCACCGAAAAGGAAGCGGAGCACACCGCGCTCATCAACCGCACGATGGCGGAATACCTCAAGGAGAATATTTTCCGTACCTATCCGAACTCGTTTGTCTATGTGGAGCGCACGCTCGAAAACGGCACCGTCCGCAAGGGACTTGTCGGCATGGTCGATCTGGACGCTTACGATTACTCCACCGGCTCCACCTCCGCCATCCGCGCTACCGAGCGCACCGTCGTGGAGCGCATTCCGCCGCGTATGCGTGTACGCCGCGACGCGCCCATCGAGCTGCCCCATATTCTGATGCTCTGCGACGACCACGATAAGGTTCTGATCGAGCCGATCGCCGCAAAGAAGCAGGGGCTGACCAAGCTCTACGACTTTGAGCTGATGGAGGGCGGCAACCATATCGCCGGCTGGCTCGTGGACGGCGCGGAGGCTGCGGCATTCAACGACCGCCTGACCGAGTATTCCGCGAACGTCGGCAAGAAGTATGCCGATCTCAAGGGCGTGCCCATGGTATTCGCGGTCGGCGACGGCAATCATTCTCTCGCAACGGCGAAATCCTGCTACGAGGAGCTGAAGGCGAATCATCCGAACGAGGACCTGAGCAACCACCCCGCACGGTTTGCGCTGGTCGAGCTGGAGAACATCCACGACGAGGCACAGGTTTTCGAGCCGATCCACCGTGTCGTTACCAAGTGCGATCCGAAGGCGCTGCTTGCCGCGCTGAAGAACGAGGCGTGCGCCGAGGGCGGCTTTGAGGTCAAGTGGTTTATCGGCGACGAGAGCGGCACGCTCAGCCTGGATAAGAAGAAGAGCCAGCTTGCGGTCGGCGTGCTGCAGGGCTTCCTCGACGGCTACCTCAAGGAGCACGAGGGCGAGATCGACTATATCCATGACGACGACGCGCTGATCGCGCTTGCGAAGCAGGATAACGCCATCGGCTTCCTGCTGCCCGCAATGGAAAAGAGCCAGCTCTTCCGCGGCGTTATCGCGGACGGCATCCTGCCGAGAAAGACCTTCTCCATGGGTCACAGCCGCGAAAAGCGCTACTATCTCGAGGGCAGAAAGATCAAATGATCCTCACCGAAAGCGCTTTTGCCAAGCTGAATCTGACGCTTGATGTGCTTGACCGCCGCGCGGACGGCTACCACGACCTGCGTTCGATCATGCAGACCGTTTCCGTCCGCGACGACATCATGCTTGAGACGGACACGCACGAGCCGTGGCGTTTGGAATGTGATCACGAGGGAATCCCGACCGATTGCACAAACCTTGCGTGGCAGGCTGCGGAGCTGTACCTGAGCGAAATGAACCGTTCCGTGGACGGTCTGACGATCCGCATTACGAAGCGGATCCCCGCGCAGGCAGGCATGGCAGGCGGGAGCGCCGATGCGGCTGCGGTGCTGCGGGCGATGAACCGTGCCTTTGATGCGCCGCTGTCCCTTCCCGCGCTTGCGGAGCTGGGGGTGAGGCTTGGCTCGGACGTGCCGTTCTGCGTCCTCTGCGGCACGGCGCTTGCCGAGGGCAGGGGGGAACGCTTGACACAGCTTCCGCCTGCGCCGGAGATGATCTATGTCATCTGCAAGCCCGAGCTCTCCTTCTCCACGGCGGAGCTGTACGCGCAGTTAGACACGATCACCGTCGGCGAGCGTCCGGATACGACTGCCATGCGGGCGGCGCTGCAGCGGAGCGACTTGGAGCAGATCGGCAAGCGGCTTTGCAATGTCTTTGAGCAGGTCGCGGTACCGACGCACCCCGAGCTGAACTATATCAAGTCCGTCCTGATGACCTACGGCGCTTACGGCGCGGCAATGACGGGCAGCGGCTCGGCGGTGTTCGGCATCTTTGACAGCTTTGAGACGGCTGCGGTCGCCTGCATGATGCTGAAGGAAAACTATTCGCAGGTCTTTTTGGCACAAAATGTATAATCATCGGAGCCACCGTCCATACTGTAAGTAATCTTACATATGGGCGGTGACCTTTTGTGTTAAAACGAATTCTCTGCTGGTTGATTCTGGTCATGCTGACGGCGGGGGCGGTATTCGCGGCGGACAGCTATCTCTCGCAGCGGACCTTAGCGGAAAAGACGGTGCGGCTGCACGTTGTGGCAAATTCCGACTCCGACGCCGATCAGGAACAGAAGCTGCGCGTGCGGGACGCGATCTTGGAGACAGCCTCAGCGCTGACCGCTGACTGCAAAACCGCATCCGAGGCACGGCGGGCGCTTGCAAACGGAACGGCGGAGCTCGCGGCGGCGGCACAGAAGGTGCTGCGGGAGGAGAATAGCCCGTATTCCGTGCGTGTTACGGTGCAGACGGAGCAATTTGAGACGCGCCGCTACGATACCTTTACGCTGCCGGCGGGGGAATATCCGTCGCTGCGCGTGACCATCGGCGCGGGCGAGGGGCATAACTGGTGGTGCGTTGTTTTTCCGTCTCTTTGCACCGCGGCGACGGGCGACGGCGTGGAACGGATCGCGGCGGCGGGGGGCTTTTCCGATGAGGAAAGCGAGCTTGTCGTCGGGGGAGAGGAGAAATACGTTCTTCGCTTTAAGACGCTCGAGTGGCTGCAAGCTTTTTTGGCGCTGTTTGACTGAACGGTATCACTTTTTTCTGTTCATTCGGTCGAATTTATGGTATGATGAATGGGAAAGAGGTGAACCCCATGCTGCATATCCTGCTGGATACCGACCGTAAGGCGAATACCGACCGTCTGCTTCGCGCTCTCTGCGCCGAGACAAGACATTCGATTTTGCTCGTTCCCGAGCAGTTTTCCCATGCGGCGGAGCGAAAGCTCTGTCTGCTCGGCGGAAATCGAATTTCCCGCCACGCGGAGGTCTTGAGCTTTTCGCGCTTGGCGAGCCGCGTTTTTTCCAAATACGGCGGCGCTGCGGAGACGGAGACGGACAAGGGCGGCAAGCTGCTGATGATGTCGCTTGCGGTCGATCAGGTCCGTTCGCGTCTGAAAATCTATGCCAACTGCGCCTATAAGCCTGAATTTCTCCTGAAGCTGATCGATACGCTCGACGAATTTCGCAGTTTTTGCGTCACGGCGCAGACCCTTCGCAGCGTTTCCGCAAAGCTCAGCGGTGTGCTCGCGCTGAAAACCGAGGAATTTGCCCTCCTGATGGAGAGCTATGACGCGGTTGCCGCCAATTTGGGGCAAAATCCGGAGACAAAGCTCAACCGCCTTCTTTCGGCGCTTGAGGAATCGGACTACGCTGCGGGTAAGAGCTTTTGGTTTGACGGCTTTACGGATTTCAACGGCGTTGAGCAGGAGATCATCGCCCAACTCCTTTCCGCCGAGGCGGAGGTGACGGTCGCGCTTCTCTGCGACGGAACGGAGCACGGCGGGCAGCAGTTTGAGGCGACAAGACAGACGGCGCAGCGGCTGCTCCGTATCGCGGCAAGATTGGGCGTTCAGGCGCGGATTGAACGCTTTCGCGCCGAGGAGGAGACGCCGCAGCGCTTTTTGCGGGAGCATTTGTTCGGCGGCGGGAACGAGACATTCGAGATGCCGCAGCGCTATCTGACGTTCCTGACGGCAGCGGATGGCGAAACGGAATGTCGCATTGCCGCAGGTGAGATTCTTCGGCTTGTCGAGCAAGGGCTGCGTTGGCGGGATATAACGATCGCCTGTCCCGATTCTGCGTATCTGCCGCTGCTGCGCTCCGTGCTTGATCGAGCGGAGATCCCCGCTTATTTTGCCGGCAACCGCGACATCATGCGCCAGCCGGTCGTACATATGCTGCTTTCGGCGTTGGAGGCAGCGCAGACCTTGGAAACAGAGCCGATGCTTGCCGTGTTGAAGTCGGGTTATCTGCCGCTGACGGAGGCGGCTGCGGATCGGCTGGAAAACTATGCCCTGCTGTGGTCGATCCGCGGCGAAACATGGGCAAGGGAATGGGATATGTCGCCCTACGGCTATAGAAAACGGACGGATGAGGCGGGACAGGCGCTGCTCGACACTCTGAACGCCGACCGTGCTGCGTTCGTTTCGCCGCTGCTGCATCTGCGGTCGGCACTGCGCGGAGCGAAAAATACCGCCGAGATGACGTTGGCGCTGAACGACTTTTTGGAGGAGATCAGGCTGAGGGAATGCCTGTCTGCCCGTGCCGAGGCATTCTACGCGGCGGGGAAGCTGCAGCAGGCGCAGGAATACGCGCAGGTTTACGGTGTGATCTGCCGCGTTTTGGAGCAGCTTTACGGCGTTTTGGGCGTCTCGGTGCATGACACCGATGAATTCACCCGAATTTTCCGCACGGCGCTGAGCTGCTACGCCATCGGCACGATACCGGCAAGCCTTGATTGCGTGAATGTCGGCAGCCTGATGTCCCAGCGCCGCAGCGATACGAAGGTGCTGTTCCTCCTCGGTGCGAATGAGGGTGTGTTTCCCACGGCGAGCGGAAACCAAACCCTCCTGACCGACAGCGAACGCGCCGATCTGACCGAGGCGGGCATCAGCATGAACCCGACCGGCGCAGGGCTGCTGGCGTTGGAGCTGGCGGCGATCGACAGCGTGCTGGCGACCGGAAGCGAACGGCTTTATTTCGGCGCAGCGGAGAATGCTTCGTATTTCCTGCGCCGCGCAAGGAGACTGTTTCCGTCGGCGGCGGTCTGCACCGATACCGACGCGCTGACCTCGCGCAGCACGCGGGAGTATTTGGCGTATCTTGCCGCGTCGCCGAATCTGTGGCGGGAGTCTTCCGACCGTCTGCCCGATCTTACGCGGACGGCACGGGAGCTTTCCGAGGCGGGCGAATATGATTTCGGCGCGCTTTCGCAGACGGCGGTGCGTGCGCTCTACGATAAGACGCTGCACCTGTCCTCGTCGCGCATTGACAAGCTTGCCGAGTGCCGCTTTGCCTATTTCTTGAATTACGGACTCAATGCCCGCGAGCGGGAGACGGCGGAGCTGGATGCGTCGATTTACGGCACCTTCGTTCATGACGTGTTGGAGCACGTCGGGCGGGAGGTACAGCGGCGCGGGGGCTTCGGCTCGGTATCCTGTGGCGAGGTGCTGGCAATCGCGGACGAGCGGATGGAGCTTTATGCGAAAACGGAGCTTTCCGAGCTTTGGGAATCCGCGCGGGCGGAGTACCTGTTCCGCCGTACGTTTGCCGAGGTGCGGATGGTCGTCCGCGACCTTTACGAGGAACTGCGCAATTCGGAATTTGAGCCGACATGGTTTGAGCTGCACTTTGCCGACTGCGAAACGCTCCCCTCAGTGCGGATCGTCGGGGAGAAAATGACGGCGAAGCTGACCGGCTTTGTGGACCGTGTGGATACATGGCGCAGCGGCGACCGCGTTTTTGTCCGCGTGATCGACTATAAAACAGGCAAAAAGAGCTTTGACTACACGAAGGTATTTCACGGACTGGGGCTTCAGATGCTGCTGTACCTGTTTGCGCTTGAGCGGCACGGAGAGCGGCTTCTCGGCAAGCCCTTAGAGGCGGCTGGCGTCCTGTATTTCCCCGCACGGATCGAACGCGTTACCGTGCAGAACCGTTTTGACGAAAAGAAGATGAACGACCGGCGGCAGAAATCACAGCGCCGCAGCGGACTTTTGCTTGACCGCGAGGATGTGCTGCAAGCCATGGAGCCGTGCGACGGTTCGCCGACCTATCTGCCCTACGGCTGCGGCAAGGACGGCGAGCGGAAGGGCGATCTGGCAAGTCGGGCACAGCTTGACACGCTGCGGGAACACGTTTTTCGGACCGTTGCCCGCCTCGGCGATGAGCTTTACGGCGGCAAGGGCGCG
>URWG01000001.1 GCA_900551495.1 uncultured Eubacteriales bacterium | reverse complement strand
TGGCGCAGCGCTGCGGCAGCTCCGTCGAGGTCAGCCATGCGGCAAGGCCCTGCGCCGTGCGGCGAACGGTGAACTCGTTCAAGCGGTTGGTGCCAAGCCCCATAATGCCGCGAATTCCCGCCGTGCCGAAGGCAAGCTCCGCACCGAAGGCGGATTTCAGCTCGTCGGCATCGTGCTCCGCCGCCGCAAGCCGTTCGCGGTCGCCGGCTGTGAGCGGCGCGGAATTCAGCCATTCATGATAGCGTTCCAAATAATCCATAATTACCTCCGTTTGAAAAACAGGTCAATTCCGAGAAGAACTGACCTGTTAAATATTGGTTAAATATCCTCGATGATCGGCGATTCGGTCTGCGCGGGCGCCTGACGCGTCTGCGGCGCGGTGATGGCGCGGAACTTGGAGCGGGAGTCGCGAATCTGCGACAGCGCCTCGGCGACCGCTTCCTCCGTGCGGCGGAGGGAGTCGTCCACATAGTCGTTCGTGACCTGCTTCAGCTCCTTGATCTTCTCCTGCGCGGCGCGGACCATCTCGTTGGCTTGCGTGCGGGCTTCCTGATAGACCGCTTCGTTCGAAACGAGCTGACGAGCCTGTGCCTGTGCGGACTTCAAAATGCCCTCTGCCTCGCGCTTTGCGCTGGTGACCAGCTCGTTGCGGGACTCGACGATGGTTTTTGCCTGCTTCAGCTCGCTGGGGAGCTTATTGGAGATCTCATCCAGCAGATCAAGCGCGCGCTCGCGCTCGACGGCGCACTTCTCGCCGCTGAAGGGAACATTCTTAGCGTCCTGGATCAACGCATATAAGGTGCCGATCAGTTCCTCAATGCCATGTTCGTTCATAGTAGTGCCTCCTGTTATTTTACTGTATTTCTGATTCTTTCATAAAACTCTCCCATAATCTCAGCGGGGAGAAAATCGCTCAGATCCGCGCCGTAATAGCCCATTTCCTTCACCGCGCTGGAGCTGAGGTACATAAACTGGTGCTCCGCGGTCAAAAACAGGGAATCCAAATTCGGATTCAGCTTACGGTTAATCATCGCCATCTGAAACTCTTTTTCGAAGTCCGAGCCGGCGCGAAGCCCCTTGATGATCGTACAGCAGCCGTGCGCCTCGGCGTACTCGGCAAGCAGCCCGTCATGACTGTCCACCGTCACGTTCGGGAGGCGGGCGGTAACGCGGCGCAGGTGTGCCTCGCGCTCCTCCAGCGTGAACAGCGGGTGCTTCTCGCAATTGACCATCACGCAGACGATCACGCGGTCAAACAGGCGTGCGGCACGCTCGATGATATTCAGATGCCCTTTCGTGATCGGGTCAAAGCTGCCCGGGTAAACCGCAATCTTCATTCCGTGTCCTTTTCGCGGCGGAAGAGGGCGATCGCCGTCTTGCCGTAAACATAGTCCTTCGAGCGCACCAGCCCGCAAAAATCATCGCCGAGCGGCTTATCTGCGGGGCGTTCCGATACAATTATACCACCTTCCGCCAAAATGTCAATTTCCGAGATGCGTTTTATTGCATTTTCCAAATATTTTTCTGCGTAAGGCGGGTCTAAAAAGATGATTCGGAAGCGTTTTGAGCACCCGTCGAGGTAACTCAGGTAATCCGCGCGGACGACCTGCGCTTTTTCGGCAAGATGCGTGCGGCGCAGATTCTCGCGCACGACCGCCAGCGCATCGGCACGCTCGTCCACGAAAACGGCATGACTCGCGCCGCGGCTGAGCGCCTCGATGCCGAGCTGACCGGAGCCGGCAAAGAGGTCAAGAACGTCCCCGACGATCTCATATTGAATGATGTTGAACAGCGCCTGCTTCACACGGTCCGCGGTCGGACGGGTCAGAAGCCCGTCGGGTGCCTTCAGATTTGTTCCGCGTGCCGTTCCGGTAATAACTCTCATGCTTTACTCCTGTGGGTGAAAATGGTCGTAAACCGCCCTTGCCGTCGGCAGCGGCAGTAAGGTCGCAAGCTGCTCCACGCTCGCCTCCCGTATTGCGCCGAGAGAGCCGAAGCGTTTGAGCAGCGCCATCCGCCGCTTCTCGCCGATTCCCTCAATCTCGTCCAGCTGCGAGCCTTTTACGCGCTTGCTGCGGAGGGTGCGGTGGTAGGTGATGGCAAAGCGGTGTGTCTCCTCCTGAATCCTGCCGATCAGGGCAAATACGGCGGGGACGGTTTGAATCCCGATCTCCGCGCCGTCAGGGGTGACCAGTGCGCGGGTGCGGTGGCGGTCGTCCTTGACCATGCCGAAAATCGGTACGGAAAGCCCTAACTCCGCCAGCGCCTGCGCCACGGTCTGCGCGTGCACCACGCCGCCGTCGATCAGCAGCGCATCCGGACGCTCGTCAAACCCCTTGTCTCCGTCGAGATAGTGCCGAAAGCGGCGGGTCAGCACCTGCCGCATGGAAGCGTAATCGTCCTGATCGTCCATATTTTCGAGCTTAAAGCGCTTGTAATCGCTCTTTTTCGGCTTGCCGTCCGCAAAAACCACCATGGAGGCAACGATGTCCGTGCCCGCAATGTTGGAAATGTCGTATGCCTCCAAGCGGCGCGGCGCTTCGGGAAGGCAAAGCATCGTGCCGAGCAGCGACAGCGTTCCGCTGATCCGTTCGGCGGCGGAGGTGGCGCGTTCGGCTTCCTCGCGGGCATTCTTGTTCGCAAGCTCGATCAGCTTGCGGCTGTTTCCGCGCTGTGGGGTAAAAATGCGGACCTGCCGATTCAGCTTTTCCAGCAGGAGCTGCGCAAACAGCTCCGCGTCGTCGATCGCGCACGGAAGCAAGATCCGCTTCGGTGCCGCGCCGCGCCGCAGGTAATACTGCTTCAAAAGCGACGAGATCGCCTCGCCCTCGTCCTCGGGAAGATTCAGAAGCTCGTAGTCCTTGTCCATCAGGTTGCCACGGACAAAATGCAGCACCGCAAAGCAGGACTTTGCCTCCGTCGAGTACCAGCCGATCACGTCGGTATCCGCCATCGTCGCGGCGGTGACGAGCTGGCGCTGGGACAGCAGCTCGATTGCATTAACGCGGTCGCGAAGCTGCGCAGCCTGTTCAAATTCCAGCCGCTCCGCTGCCTGCTCCATCTGTGTCCTAAGCGTGCGGGACAGCTCCTTGTGCTTTCCCTGCAGGAGCGCAACACCCTGGTCGATCAGCCGTCGATACTCCCCCTGCGTTTTTTCGGGACGGCACCAGCCGTCGCAGAGATTCATCTGTAGGTTCAGGCAGGGACGCTCCTTACCGATTTCTCGCGGGAATTTCCTTCCGCAGCGCGGCAGCCGAAGCGCCGTGCGGATGGTGCGGATCACCTGCTGCGTCCGACCGCGCCCGCCGTAGGGTCCGAAATACAGCGCACCGTCGTCAACCGCACGGCTTGCCAGCGTGAACTCGGGATACGGCTCACGCAGGTCAATGCGCAGGTACGGATAGCCCTTGTCGTCCTTGAGCAGGATATTATATTTCGGCATATAGTGCTTGATGAGCGAGCACTCCAGCACCAGCGCCTCAAATTCGGTCGCCGCCGTGATCGTCTCAAAGTGATCGACCTGCGAGACCATGCGGCGGGTCTTGGCGTTATGCGACGCGGTATCCTGAAAATACTGCGAAACGCGATTTTTCAGTTTTTTCGCCTTGCCGACATAGATCACCGTGTCGGCGACATCCTTCATCAGATAGACGCCCGGCTCATAGGGCAGCGACAGCGCCGCCGTCTTTAATTCCTCGCGTGTCATAAGCCTCACCCGTTCAAAGTGTCATACCAGAATCTGTATCAGCGTGAAAAAGCTGTCCCAAACGCGGGCGTTTGGGACAGCAGCGTTTCAGGAAACGATTCAGTATACGTCCTTCACAAGCATTGCGGCAAGGGACTTGACCGCAGCTTCCTCGTCGGGTCCTTCGGCGATGAGGCTGATCTCCGTACCGGTGGTAATCCCCATGGAGAGGACACCGAGCAGACTCTTGGCATTGATCTTGCGGTCGTCCGCTTCAATCCAAATGCTCGAACGGAATTCGTTCGCCTTCTGAATGAAATATGTTGCCTGCTTGTTATGCAGTCCCGATTCACACGTTACAACGGTTTTTTCTGTGTACACGATTGTCACTCCTTCGGTTTCGCTGTCGATTGCGAAATACTATATGATAATATACGCAAGAATACGCGGTTTGTCAACCGATTTCCGAATTTTTGCTATGCAAAGGCACAATAAAAAATGTAAATGTGCCGTTATCTCGCTTAGGCAAGCTCCGCGATGGTAACGCCGTCCTCTCCCTCGCCGTAAACGCCGAGACGGTAGCGCTTGACGGCGCGGTTGTGCTTGAGCTCGTCCTGCACGGCCTTCCGCAGCACGCCGGAGCCCTTGCCGTGAATGATGCGCACCTGCGAGAGGTTAGCGAGCATCGCCCCGTCGAGGAAGTTCGACAGCACGGCGACCGCCTCCCCTGCCGTCATGCCGCGCAGGTCCAGCTCCGTCGGCGCGGGACGGTTGCGGAATTCGCGGGCGGCGCGTTCGACGATCTTCTTCGTCTGCTGCTGCGCGTCCTCGATGAGGTATACCTCGTCGGGCTTTGCCGTGACCTTCATAATGCCCGCCTGCAGCTGATAGCTGCCGTCGGCGTTGATTGCCAGCACGGACGCCCTCGTTCCGAAGCGCAGCAGCTCCACCGTATCGCCGACCTTGATCGCGCGGGTGGGTGCGGGACGTTCGGGCGTGGCTTCCTTGCCGATGATGGCATCCTCCGTCTCGTTGAGCTTGCGGCGAAGCTCGGTCTGCTTGGCGTTGATGCCCTGCGTGTCGGCGCTGTCTTTGAGCTGCTTTCGAAGCTGCTTCAGCTCCTCGGCGACCTCGTTGGCATTGCGCCGCGCCTGATCGACGATCGCCTGCGCCTCGGCTCTGGCGGTTCGCATCGCCTTTTCCCGCTCGCGCTTGATCTCGTCGTAATATGCCTCGGATTTCGACTTCATCTGCTCGGTTTCGAGCTTTAAGCGCTCTGCCTCAAGCTTTGCCTGCTCCATCTGCTGCCGCTGCTGCTCCAGCTGATTGAGGACATCCTCAAAATTCTTGTCGTTTTCGTTGACCAGACTTTTTGCCTTGTCAACGATCACGTCGGACAGCCCGAGGCGCTTGGAGATCGCAAAGGCATTGGACTTCCCGGGAATACCGATCAGCAGGCGGTAGGTCGGGCGCAGCGTCTCCACGTCAAATTCGCACGAGGCGTTCATTACTCCGTTCGTTCGCATGGCGTAGAGCTTCAGCTCGGCGTAGTGCGTCGTTGCGGCGACGCGGCTGCCGCACTGACGGCAAAATTCAATCAGCGCCGTTGCCAGCGCAGCGCCCTCGGCGGGGTCGGTTCCCGCCCCCAGCTCGTCAAAGAGCACCAATGTCTCACTGTCACACTGCCCGACGATCTCGACGATGTTCTTCATATGCGCCGAGAAGGTGGAAAGTGACTGCTCGATCGACTGCTCATCGCCGATGTCCGCCAGCACGCGCGGGAAAACCGAGACGACGCTGCCGTGGTCGGCGGGAATATGCAGACCGCACTCCGCCATCAGCGTCAGCAAGCCCAGCGTTTTCAGCGTGACGGTCTTTCCACCCGTGTTCGGTCCTGTGATAATGAGCGTATCAAAATCCGCGCCAAGCCGTACCGTGATCGGAACGACCGATTTTTTGTCGATCAGCGGATGCCGCGCACGAATCAGCTCGATGCGCGCATCGGTGCGGACCTCCGGCTCCATTGCCTCAAGCTTATGCGAATACCGCGCCTTTGCAAACACGACGTCCAGCGTCACAAGCATTTCATAGCTGCTGCAAATCCCCTCGCGGAAGGATGCCGCCTCCGCCGAAAGCTCGGCAAGGATCCGTTCGATCTCCTTCTTCTCGCGGATCAGCAGCTCCCGCAGCGCGTTATTCGCGTTGACCGCCGACATCGGCTCGATAAAGAACGTGCTGCCCGTGGAGGAGACGTCATGCACCAGCCCCGGTATCTCGCTTTTGTATTCGCTCTTGACGGGTACGACATAACGGTCGCCGCGCAGCGTGATGATCGGGTCGCGGAGATATTTGGAATACGACGGCGAGGAAATGATCTTTTGCAGCGATTCCTTCACCTTTGCGCTCTGAATACGCATGTGACGGCGAATATCGGCAAGCTCACCGCTCGCAGCGTCGGCGATCTCCTCCTCGGAGAGGATGGAATTCGAAATTTTTTCCTCCAAATAGCGGTTAGGCGAAAGCTCTTGAAAATAGACGTCCAGCACCGTTTGGGTATAATCGCCGTTATAGTATGCCTTCGCCGTGCGGATGCACTTCAAAACGGCGGCAATGCGCAGAAGCTCTGTCGGATTCAGACAGCCGCCGCGATCCGCACGCTCCAGCGACGGCGCGATCTCCGTCAGACCGAAGAAGGACGGCGAGCCCTTGAGTGAAATAAGGCGGCAGGCGGCGCTCGTCTGCCCCAAGGCAAGACGAATGTCGTCCGCGTCCGTCATGGGTTGAAGCGCGAGGCAGCGCTCCTTGCCCGCTGCGCTCTGTGCGCAGTCGGCAAGCTGTGCGAGCACCGCGTCCAGCTCCAGCTTTTTCAGTGATTTTTCATATAATTCCGTCATGGCTTTTCCTCTAATGCTGATTCTTGATTAAAATATTTCATCAAGAATCCCATGTGCTACGCACACTCGCATCGTGCGAACGCACGATGCGCCGTCTCATGCAGAATCTGACGCACCTTTGGCGCTATAAAAAGCTTTTCGAGCTTTTTAACAGATTCTATTATAAAAACAGAGATTTGTAAAGATCGAGTGTATAAAACCCGCGCTCCAAACGCATGGTAAGGTAGCTTTCCGCAATATCATTCAGCTCGCGCAGCGAGCGGTCGGAAATCTTGAAGGAGAACAGGCGCTTCGGGTCGCCCGCTGCGATAAACCGCATGGCAGCCAGTGTCCCCGCGCCAACGGGCATCCGAATCCCCTCCGATTCCGCACTTTGGCAGCCCGAGCACTGCAATACGCCCTGCGAAATATTGAAGCGGTCGCTATCCTCCCGTCCGCAGACGGCACAGCCGCGCAGATCGGGCAAAAAGCCGGAAATGCAGGCAAGCCGCAGCTCAAAGACCGCCTTTACCAATTTCTGCGGGCGCTTGAGCTTCGCCAGCGCATAAAGCGCGTTGAGCAGGAGCGAGAGCAGCTCCGACATCTCGTCCCCCTCCTGCGCCACGGTATCCGTCAGCTGCACAAAATAGGACGCAAGCGACAGCAGCTCAATATCCTGCCGCAGCTCGGGAAACATCTCCTGCGTGACTGCCTCGGTAATGACGCAGCGCTCGTGCGTTTCCAGCACGGTAAATTCCGAATAGGCAAAAAGCTGGCACGCGGATTTCAGACGGCTTCTCCCGCTCTTGACCCCGCGGGCGCGAAAGGTGCGCTTGCCGAGGTCGCGCGTCAGCACGGTCAGGAGCTTGTCGCTGTCCTTATATTCCGTTTCGCGCAGGACAATGCCGTTGGTTTTGATGTACATAGGTCCCCTTCTCGGCGGGCAGCCTTATTTCCGCTGCCCTGCCGCCGTTTTCCCTCCGCGCCGATAGAGCAGATATGCCTCCGGTGCGCCGGTGTCCAAAAACAGCTCCCAAAACGCTTCGTTCTTCATTGTTCCGCCCTCCGTTCATCGGTCATAGCGTTTGGAGGAACGGAGAAAAAATCCGATGTAAAAATTGGCGAAGCTTATTGATACCCGAAATTGCGGATCAAAAAATCGCTGTCGCGCCAATTCTCCTTGACCTTGACCCACGTCTGCAAAAAGACCTTCGTGCCCATAAAGCGTTCACAGTCCTCGCGGGCGGCGGTGCTGATCTTTTTCAGCATGACGCCGTTTTTGCCGATGATGATTCCCTTGTGGCTTGCCTTTTCGCAGTAGATCGTCGCATCCACATCGATCACGCCGTTATCCCGCTCGGAAAACTTCGTGATCTCAACGGCAGTTCCGTGCGGAATTTCACGGTCGAGGTTCCACAGGAGCTTTTCGCGGATGATCTCGGCGATCACCTGCCGCTCCGGCTGGTCGGAGGTCATGTCCTCGGGGAAGAAGAATGGGCTGTCCGACGCGTATTTTTCGCACTCGGCAAGCAGCGTCTGCACACCGTCGCCGAACTTCGCCGCAATGGGGATCACGGCGTCAAACGGATAGGCGGCGGAATATGCCGCGATAACGGCGAGCAGCTCGTCCTTGTCCTCAACGGTATCGATCTTGTTAATGACGAGGATAGCGGGAATTTTGCTTTCCCTGATCTGCGCGATAAGCGCCTCCTCCTGCGGTCCGATGTTGGCGATCGGCTCCACGATCAGCAGGATCACGTCCACATCGGCAACCGATTCCTTCACGACGTTTACCATATAGTCGCCGAGCTTGGTGCGCGGCTTGTGGAAGCCGGGGGTGTCGATGAACACAAGCTGCGTATCCCCGCGCGTCACAACGCCGCAGATACGGTTGCGGGTCGTCTGCGGCTTATGCGAGACAATGGCGATCTTCTCGCCGACAAGGTGGTTGACCAGCGTCGATTTCCCGACGTTCGGACGTCCGGCAATGGTAATCATTGCAGATTTCTTGCTCATTTCATTTCTCCCAAGTAAAATTCAAAGTACATTTGGTCCTCGGCTTTTCGGGCGTGCCCGCCGTCGATCAAGCCGACGACGCCGCCCCTTGCGCGGTAAAAGCCCTGAGCCTTCGGATTATGAATATTGCAGCCGCAGAAGAATTTGTCCAGCCCGCGCACGCGGCAGACCTCGCGCATCCACGCAAACACCCGCTTGCCGAGCCCTCTGCCCTGATAGGGCGGCAGAATGTAGAGAGAATTCAGGCAAAGCGTAAAATCCTTATAAAGCCCGTTCGGGAAGGCGCCGTAGTAAAAATACCCCGCGCAGCTTTCGCCGTCCATCATCAGAAAGACCGTCTGCCCGGCAATGCGTTTGGCATCCTTTCGGCGCTGCCCCTCGTAATCGAACCGATCGATCAGCTCATCCTCATAAATCCCGCGGTAGGTCGCGTCCCACGCCGAGCGGCGCGTCTCGGACAGGAGCGGAATATCCGCCTCGATTGCTCTGCGAAATACGATCATCTCTGTAACCCCAGCTTTGCGGCAATGATCTCCTCGCGGGTGCGCATTTGCCGCTTCATTTCTCCCTCATCCATGTGGTCGTAGCCCAGCAGGTGGAGAATCGAATGGATGGTCAGATAGCCGACCTCGCGCTTGAGCGTGTTGCCGAAGCGCTTTGCCTGATCCCTCGCGCGCTCGATCGAGATGCACATATCCCCGAGGGGCAGCAGCCCCGTCTGCGGGTCGGTCAGGTCGGAAACGTCCTGCGGAAACTCCCCCGCCGTAAATTGAAACATCGGAAACGAAAGAACATCGGTCTCGCGGTCGATATTGCGCGCAGCGCTGTTGATCGCACGGATGCCTGCGTCGTCCGTCACGAGAACGTTAATCTCGCACGGAACATGGACTCCCTGCTCCGCCAGCGCAGCGTTGATACAACGGTGCAGATGGATGGTCAGCGCGGGGCTGCGCTCGCGCTTGTCGGAATAGCGGACGTAAATTTGATGCTTCATTTTTCGGTCTTCCTTCTGTAAACCTTTTTCTGTGCGGGAAGCTGCTTTTTCTCGCCGCTTTCATAAGCTGCAATGATCTTCTGAACCAGCGCATGACGCACCACGTCGCTGGCAGTCAGACGGCAGATGGCAATGTCGGGGATGTTCTCCAAAATCCGAACGGCATCCTTCAAGCCGCTGGTCTTATCGGAGGGCAGGTCGATCTGTGTAATGTCGCCGGTAATGACGATTTTTGAACCGAAGCCGAGACGCGTCAGGAACATTTTCATCTGCTCGCGGGTCGTATTCTGCGCCTCATCGAGGATGATAAAGCTGTCGTCGAGCGTTCTGCCGCGCATATAAGCCAGCGGCGCGACCTCAATGTTTCCGCGCTCCAAATATTTTTGATAGGTCTCCGCGCCGAGCATATCATACAGCGCGTCATACAGCGGGCGCAGATACGGATCGACCTTGTTCTGCAAATCGCCGGGCAGGAAGCCGAGGCGCTCTCCCGCCTCCACCGCAGGTCGTGTCAGGATGATGCGGTTGACCGTTTTTTCGCGGAACGCCGCAACTGCCGCCGCGACCGCAAGATACGTCTTGCCCGTACCCGCAGGTCCGACGCCGATGGTAACGGTATTTTTTCGGATCGCCTTCATATAGCGCTGCTGACCGAGGGTTTTCGCCTTGACCGGACGCCCCTTCGCGGTAATACAGACGACATCCTTCGCCATTTCGCCGATCTTGTCATCGTTGCCGGAGGATACGAGGTCGATCAGATAGCGGACCTTCTGCTCGTCGATCGTCTCGCCCTTTGCCGCAAGGGTCAGAAGCCCCTCAATCGCGCGGGCGCCCTTATCCGCCGCCTCCTCGTCGCCGCTCACCTTCAGCTCGGTGCCGCGATTGGTGATCTTTACGCCGTAGGTCTGCTCGATGCGCTTGATATTTTCGTCGAACGAGCCGAATACATTGATGATCTGCTCGATGCGTTCGGCATTGATAATTCTCTCACTCATGGGGTTCTCCTTCGTAAATTGCGTTTATCGGGGACAGCCGCGCCAGCATTTCGTTGCAGGTACATTCGCATTGCAGCACGGCAAGCTCCCCGCTGATTTCCAGCCGATAGCTCGCGTCCTCAACGCGTCCCGCCAGCATTCCCGCCTCCGTCATGCGCAAAAACGCCTGCGTCAGCTCGTTTTGCACGGTGTCCCGCCGCTTTGGGACGGAATATGTCTCGTATTCGCGGAAAATTTCCGTTTCCAGCCGCACGGGAAAGGTATAACCCGAGAGGGTCACTTCCTTCACGTCTATCATTTTATCACAAGTTGCCACCGGAATTCCACTGTTTCCGCATAAATTTATTCTTTTTCTTCCGACGACGAGGGTCACACGCTTCCATTGGCATCCCGTATAGCGTTTTTCCTGCCGTACCGACGGAGTGACGAGGGTCTGCGAGCGCCATGTCTGCCCGTAGATTTCCCCCTGCGCGCAGACCGTGCGGAGGTATAACCCGTAATCCTCCACGCCCGAGACGAGCGTCTGCCCCGCGTGTACCGTGTCGCCGACGGCACACAGACGCATCCCCTCCAAGACCGATACCTCTGTCAGCACGCCGTCGCGCACGGCGATCAGGTTCGCTGCGGGATAGGGCGGCAGCGCGGAGGGCGTCTCCTGCCGCTCCGTCACCAGCACGCAGAGCTTACCGCCCGAGCGGTTGACCGCTGCCCATGAAAGCTGCGGAAGGAGATTCAGAAGCTCGTGGCGCACCTCTTTGTATGCAATGTCGTCCGTCCGCGTGCCGCAGCGGATCCCCAGCTCCTCCAAGGCGCGGCGGACCGTCTCGGGGTGTACCGTCTCGCAGCCGTCGATCTCGATCGTCCAAACGAACGATTGCAGGAAAAACAGCAAAAACAGCGAAAGCGCCATGCCGAACAGCAGCACGGGTCGCCGCAGCGCCCGAAACAGCGTCTGCTTCAAGCCGTGCTGCCAAAGACATTCGACCGTGCAGAAGGTCCGCAAGCCCAGCCGTTCCGCCTTGGACAGCTCACGCGGTCGGACGCTGACGCAGTAATGCAGCGCATCCTCGCGACAGATTTCCCAAAATTCCAGCCCCTCGCCGTTGAACGCATTGAGGCAGTCCTGCGGAACGGCGCCCGTAATGCGCAAACGCGCCTCTCCCCGTAAAAATTGCAGCCACCCCATCATTCCAGCTCCACCGAAAACACCGTGCCGCGCACTTCAACGCGCCGCCGCGTCATTCGCGCGATCGTCAGACAGGCTCCGCGAACGCTGATACTGCCGTGCCGAACGGCAATGCGCACCAGCTCCGGCGTATACTCCACAATGCCGCAGTGGTTCTCCACGCACGCCAGGTGTTTCCCGTGCAGCTCCGCCAGCGGCACATTCGACAGCGCCTCCGCGGGCAGGTCGAGCCGCTCGCTGACCGATTTATGTTCCCGTTTCATTCTATCACCCGAGGTATTCTATGCGCAATTATCGCCGACCTTGCGCATATATTCCGACGGGTGATCGTTTGTGAAAGGAATCCTTTTTCCGATTTCGGTGCTGCTCGGCGGCATGGTGCTGCTGCTCCTGTTTCCGCAGGCGGCGTCGGGCGGCGTGGTCGAGGGGCTGCGGCTGTGCGGGACCTCACTGCTGCCGGCGCTGTTTCCGTTCTTCGTCCTGACGCGGTTCTGTTCCTCGCTCGCGGTATACTCGGCAGGACCGCGCACGGAGACTCTGATGCGGCGGCAGTTCGGACTGAGTGGGTCATGTCTCGCACCGTTGGCGCTGAGCTTCGTCGGCGGCTATCCTGTCGGAGTCAGCGCCGTCTGCGACCTTTACCGCAGCGGGCGCCTGACAAGGCAGGATGCCGAACGCTGCCTCGTTATATGCAACAACTCGGGTCCCGCGTTTTTCATCGCCGTGCTCGGCAACGGAATCTTCGGCAGTGCAGCCGTGGGGCTGCGCCTCTATGCCGTTCATGTCGTCACGGCGCTTCTCTGCGCAAGGTGCTTTGCCCTCCCCGACGCGCCGAATCCCCGCGTGCGCAGGCTGCCGCAGGAGCGCCCTTCGATCGCCCGCGCCTTTTCCGACGCAATCGGCGGTGCCTGCGCTGCGTCGCTTCAAATCAGCGCCACGGTCATTCTGTTTTCCGTTATCCTGTCGCTCCTGCGCCTGCTGCCCTTCGCCGCACGGATCACGCCGTTTCTCGGGCTGCTGGAGCTGACGAGCGGGGTCATGCAGCTTTCGGGCAGCCCCTTCTCCCTGATCGCTGCGGCATTTTATATGGGTTGGGGCGGGCTGTGTGTCCATTTGCAGGCTATGGCACTTTGGGGCAATCTGCATCCGCGCGGATATTTGACGGAAAAGCTCCTGCACGGGCTGCTTTCCGCGATTTTTGTCCCTGTTTGGCAGCAGCCCGGCGTATTCTCCGTCACTGCGGCTGCCGCGCTTTGCCTCCTGTGCATCATTTTTCCGTCCTTCCGCAAAAATCGTGGTGGAAATCTTCGAAAAAGTACGCTATAATGCTCTTGAGGTGAACGAAATGCTGTTCAGAAAAGATATGGAACGCTCCTGCTCGTACTGCGTCCACGCGGCGCGGTTTAACGAGGATTCGTGTATTTGCGAGCGCAAGGGCATTGTTTCGTGCAGCGACGCCTGCCGTCGCTTCCGCTATGACCCGCTCAAGCGTGTCCCCTCCCGTCGGAAGCCCGCGGATTTTTCACAATACGACAACGTCGATTTTTCGCTCTGACCGCCGCAACCTCCGGTTGAGTTTTGTTGCCGACGGAGTGCTGT
Source organism: uncultured Eubacteriales bacterium (assembly GCA_900551495.1). GTDB lineage: Bacteria > Bacillota > Clostridia > Oscillospirales > Oscillospiraceae > JAZOXB01. The sequence continues at coordinate 27,353 of URWG01000001.1, read as the reverse complement.
TATTTTTCCGCGCTTCATGGTATCGTCTTATCGGAAGGAGGATGAACCGTTATGGACATCGGAAAGAAAATCAAACAGCTTCGCACGGCGAAGGGACTTACGCAGGAGGCGCTTGCGACGGAGCTGTCGGTCACGCCGCAAGCCGTTTCCAAATGGGAATGTGACCTCACTGCGCCGGATATTCAGCTTCTCCCTAAGCTCTCCGTTCTGTTCGGGGTGACGATCGACGAGCTGTTCTGCCTGACGGACGAGGACGAGCTGGACCGTATTCAGAACATGATTTGGGACGAGCAGCTTCTCCCGCAGGCGGAGCTGGAGCGGGCGCAGCGCTTTCTGACGGCGAAGATCGGCGCCGAGTATCAAACCGCGCGGTGCTATTGTCTGCTGGCGCAGCTGCATAACCATCAAGCCCGCCAACACCGCAGGATCGCAGCCGAGCACGCAAAGAAATCGCTTGCCCTTGCGCCCGAGGTGAAGGACGCGCACAGCGAGCTTTGCGAGGCGATGGGCGGTAAAATGCCCGACTGGTGTGCGCGCAACCATTTCAAGCTGATCGCCTATTATCGCGAATTTGTCAGGAAAAACCCCGACTATGCGCGCGGGTATCTTTGGCTGCTGGACAATCTGATTGACGACCGCCGCCTCGGCGAAGCCGCCGAATACCTTGACCGCATGGCGCGGCTCGACAGCAGCTATCGCGTCCCGCTCTACCGCAGCATGATTCTCGACGCCGAGGGAAAATCGGAGCAAGCCGAGGACTGCCGCAGAAAAATGGAGCGGGATTTTCCGAACGACTGGCTTGTCAGCCTGTCGCTGGGAGACGTCGCGGCGGACCGTCAGCGGTATGATGAGGCGATCGCCTATTACCGTAAAGCGCTGAAGCAGCAGAAAGCGCCGCGATATACGGACGCCTGTGAATCCATTGCGCAGATATGCGAGATTCGCGGCGATTTCGGCGGCGCGATCGCCGCTTACGAGGAGGAGCTGGAGCTGTTCCGCACGGAATGGGGCTTCTCGGAGGGCGAGACGGCGGACGAAATCCGCCGCGAGATCGAACGGCTGAAAAAGCTACTGTAACCGCATAAAAGCAGCGTCCCGATCGCGGGACGCTGCTTCAGACTGTCAAAAAAGTCCGTAATCGTCAAAATCGGTTAACAATTTATGGGGTTTTGTTCTCTGCGTTTTGATTTGCAAAAACGGAGAATTCCGAACTTTATAGTCAAAAACAGGCTTGCTTCGCAAGGATTTTGACTTACTGCGCAACTCACGCCCTACCGTACCTATGTACGCCGACGGGTGTGAGTTGCTTGTCTTCCGAACTTTTTCGCAGTCTGTCAGCGTGCCGAAAAGGGTTTTTCGACACGCTGAAGCAGCGTCCCGATCGCGGGACGCTGCTTTTTTATGCTCTTGAACACTTTTTGATGTAATTCCAACTGTCGCGGCACATCTCGTCCGTTGTTTTTTCCGCCCGCCAGCCGAGCAGCCGCTCCGCCTTTGACGCGTCCGCCCAACAGCGCGGAAGGTCACCCGCACGGCGCGGACCGATCACATACGGCACCTCAACTCCGTTTACGCGGGAAAAAGCGCGGACCAGCTCCAGCACGCTCGTGCCGCGTCCCGTGCCGAGATTGAAGGCTTCCGCACCTGCCGCCGTATACTTCAGCGCCGCCAAATGCCCCCGTGCCAGATCGACCACATGGATATAGTCGCGCACACAGGTGCCGTCCTCCGTGTCGTAGTCGTCGCCGAACACCGTCAGCCGCGGAAGCTGCCCCGCAGCAACGCGGGCGATATAGGGCATCAGGTTGTTCGGGATACCTTGCGGGTCGTCCCCCAAAAGTCCGGACGGATGCGCACCGATCGGATTGAAATAGCGCAGCAGAACCGCCGAGAAATCCGCCTCCGCCGTACAGACATCCCGCAGCATCTGCTCGATCATCACCTTCGTCCAGCCGTAGGGATTCGTGGCGAAATACGTCGGCTGCTCCTCGCGGTACGGCACAGGATTTTCCGGTCCGTAGACCGTCGCGGAGGAGGAGAAAACAAAGCGCTTGCAGCCGTGCACCCGCATTACCTCCAGCAGGGTCAGCGCGGTATCCAAATTGTTGCGGTAGTACGTCAGCGGAATGCGGCAGCTCTCGCCCACCGCCTTGAAGCCCGCAAAATGGATCACGGCATCCACCCGATGCGCGGAAAACACCTGCTCTGTCGCCGAACGGTCCGCAACGTTGATCCGATAAAAGATCGGACGCATTCCGGTGATTTCCTCAATGCGGTCCAATACATCGGGCGCGGCGTTGGAAAGGTCGTCCGCGATGATCGGCGTATGACCCGCCGCGATCAGCTCAACGCAGGTGTGACTTCCGATAAAGCCCAACCCGCCCGAAACAAATACATTCATTCCGTTACCTCGCCGATCGGTCTGAAAAACGGGCATCTGCCCTCGCGAACGGTAACGATGTGGTACAGCTCGTCCTCGTCCAAGTCCTGCAAGCAGTAATATTCATCCTCGATCTCATCATAATCGTAATACACACAATTTTCGCAGTCCGGCATCAGCGAAACACCTCCCCATTTGCGTCGTAGACCTCAACGCGGCGGCATTTTGCAAAATCGGGGCGGCAGCTCGGCAAGTAACGCTCTACAGCAGAAACGAGCAGCATGGGATTCAGCGACGGGTTCTGTGCGGAGACAGTGCAGCGAAGCATCAGCTCCCGCTCGCGTTCGAACAGCGCAAACCGTCGCAGCAGCGGACGAATATCCGTCTCCTCCATGCCGCGTTTTGTCCGCTTCTCAACAAGAAGTGTCGGCGAAGCAAGCAGCTGCATGATTTTTTCCGCCGCATCGGACGGAACGCCGCCGTCATAGCACAACGTCAGCTCCGCCTCTAACAGCGCCAGCTCCTTCGCCTTTCTCGGGCTGTCGTAAACGGAGCGCACACGCACGCCCGACGGCAGCACGGCGTTCATCTGCTCCGCCGTAAGGGAAAGCGCCTCATCCAACTCATATTCCATGATCTCACAGCCGCTCTCCACGCCGACGCTGAGCGGCAGCAGCATGGAGACATAGGCGTGCGGCGTGTAGCCCTGTGAATGGTGCAGGAGGACGCCCGCACGTCGGAACGCCCGCTGCATCAGCCGCATGGTGTCCAAGTGGGACATCCAAATTGCCGTCCCGCTCTTTTCAAACAGCATTCTATGCATCGCAGCAGCCCCCTTCCAGCAGGCAGCTTGCGCCGCAGCCGCTGCATTTTGTCCTGCAATCGGGCGTCGTCTCGCTGCGATAGGCGCGTTCGCGCTCGCGCTTGAGGAAGTCCTCGGTAACGCCGTCGGAAATAACGTCCCACGGCAGCAGCTCCGATTCCTCGTGTAAGCGTTCGGGTCGATCCCGCAGGCATCGAAGCTGTCAAGCCACGTCTGATACTTGAAATACTCATCCCAGCCGTCCAGCCGAGCGCCGCGTCGGACCGCTTCCTCCAAAACCGCGCCGAGCCGACGGTCGCCCCGCGCCAAAACCGCCTCAAGACGGCTCAGGTCGGCGGCGTGCCAGTTGTATTCGATGCTCTTGGACGGCATATTGTCCTTCAGCAGCCGCTGCCGCCGCAGATATTCCTCCGGCGTGATCTGCTTTTCCCACTGGAAGGGCGTAAAGGGCTTCGGAACAAAATACGCCGTCGCAACATGGATTCGGACGCCGCGCTTTTTATTTGTCGCGTGCTCGCGCCAGCATCTGAGAATTTTATACACCAGCTCCGCAATGCCCAGCACATCCTCGTCCGTCTCCGTCGGCAGACCGAGCATGAAATACAGCTTGACATTGTTCCAGCCGCCCTCGAAGGCGATCGCGCAGGTTTGCAGGATCTCCTCCTCGGTAACGTTCTTGTTGATCGCGTCGCGCAGGCGCTGCGTTCCCGCCTCGGGTGCAAAGGTCAGTCCGCTCTTTCGCACCTGTTGGAGCTTGAGCATCAGCTCGCGGGAGAAATTGTCCGCGCGGAGCGACGGCAGAGACAGATTGATCTTTCGCGGCGTGCAGTAGTCCTGCATCCGCTCCGCCAGCTCGGGCAGCCACTTATAGTCCGAGGTGGACAGGCTGGAGAGCGTGATCTCGTGACAGCCCGAATTCTCCAGCGACTCGACCGACTGCCGATACAGCACCTGCGGCGAACGCGGACGGACGGGGCGATAGGTAAAGCCCGCCGGACAGAAGCGGCAGCCGCGGATACAGCCGCGCATGACCTCCAAATTGGAGCGATCATGGACGATCTCCGTATTCGGAACGATAATATCCGTCGGGTAGAGCGCGTCGTCAAGGCTTTGAACGATGCGCTTTTTGACCTTACGGGGCGCACCGTCCCTTGCAACGATCTCCGCCAGTGTGCCGTCGGGATTGTAGCGGTGCTCGTAAAGCGACGGGACATAGACGCCCTCGATCCTTGCGACCTCGCGTAAAAATTCCTCGCGCGTCCGATTTTCGCGCTTTGCGCGTCGGTAAAGCTCCAAAATCTCGGGCGTCATTTCCTCGCCCTCGCCGATCGAGAAGAAGTCGATAAAGTCCGCCAGCGGCTCGGGATTGTACATGCACGCGCCGCCCGCAAAGACCATATGCTCCAAGCCATTCCGCTCCGCAGCACGGAGCGGAATGTTGCCTAAACGGAGCATATTCAGAAGATTTGTGTAGCTCATCTCGTAGCCGACGGTAAAGGCGATCATGTCAAATTGCTCGAGCGGGTCGCCGCTTTCCAGCGCGTACAACGGAATGTTGTGCTCCCGCATTGCCGCCTCCATGTCACCCCACGGCGCAAACACCCGTTCGCACCACACGCCCTCCATGCGGTTCATTACCGCGTAGAGAATGCGCATACCGAGGTTCGACATTCCGATCTCATAGGTGTCGGGAAAGCAGAAGGCGACGCGCAGATCGACCTCATTTTTATTTTTGATTGTTTGATGATATTCCCCGCCGACGTAACGTGCAGGCTTCTGCACCGTCGGCAGGATCCGTTCCAGTTCTTTCAGCATTTTCCCTCAACCAAACTCAGCAGATATTGTCCGTACTCCGTCATTTTCAGCTCCTGTCCGATGGCGCGTACCTGCTGCGCGGAGATAAAGCCCTTTTGCCACGCGACCTCCTCGGGACAGGCGATATAAAGCCCCTGCCGCGACTGCACCGCTTCGACATACTGCGCCGCGTTCAGCATTCCCTCGGGCGTACCGGTATCCAGCCACGCCATCCCGCGCTCCATCAGCTCCACGTGGAGCTTGCCGCGCTTGAGATACGCCTCGTTCAGCGCCGTGATCTCCAACTCGCCGCGTGCCGACGGGGTAAGCGTTTTTGCCAGCTCCGCCGCGTCGCCGTCGTAGAAATACAGCCCGGGAACCGCGTATTTGGACTTCGGCTGCTTCGGCTTTTCCTCGATCGACAGCACGTTGTGATTCTCGTCAAATTCGACCACGCCGTAGGCAGTCGGGTCCTTTACGGGATAGCCGAAAATCGTCGCGCCCTCTTTCCGCTGTGAGGCGATATGCAGAAGGTCATCCAAATCGGAGCCGTAGAAAAGGTTGTCCCCCAAAATCAGGCAGCACGGCTCGCCGCCGATAAAGTCCTCCGCGATCAAAAACGCGTCGGCAATGCCGCGGGCGACATACTGCACCCCGTAGGTGATCTTCACGCCGAAGCCGCTGCCGTCCCCGAGCAGGCGCTTGTATGCCTCCACGTCGGGCGGCGCCGTGATGAGCATGATCTCGTCACAGCCGGACATCAGCAAAACGGTCAGCGGATAATAAACCATCGGCTTGTCATAAATCGGGATCAGCGGCTTGGAAACCGCCTTTGTCATCGGATAGAGCCGACTACCCTTCCCTCCGGCAAGAATAATTCCCTTCATCCGGCGTACCTCCGTTTCTTTCAGTTTTTCAGTCGGGTTTGTCTCCGTTTTTCATTCGGAATTGAATCTCAGTGCTCTGCGATTTGAGTTCATTGCCTGTCGCTGCTACTGCTGTCATGTATTCGTCTTCAGCTTCCGAAGCAGAATTTTCCCGGAGCCGAAATCAGCAGCAAGGAACAGCGCAGCACAACAGACACATTCTACGATAAACGTCAATCCGGCTGTCGCAGTCAAAGAGAATAAGCTGAATTCCATACCGTTCATCAGTTTGTATCCGATAAAACCGCCGAAGCACACAACCCCCAGCATGAGTATTTGGTAAGTCACCGTAAATCGCACACCGTTATGTAATATTTTTCTGCTGTTGACCACAGCAAAGCAGATATTTCGCTGGATCGACGCGATAATCATAACAAGAAGCACACCGCCTATTCCTGCAATTAAGGCTCCGGCAATGCCGAGAACCACTTGGATCGCAAGATTGATTATATTGTTTATCCGATTTTCCCGATATACACCCGCCGCATTGATTACTGCTGTCAACGGAATCCGATAAGAATAAAGCGCAGCCCATATCGAAATCAATATCGCATATAACGGATGTATATAATTTATATCATCTACAACATTTGTATAAAGACGCACAAACGGGACAAGCATAACTGCCATCGTTGAAAATACGGCGGTAATCACCAACGCAACAAGAAAATCATATACTCTGTAGGCTTGTGAAATGTCGTCACCGCGGGACAGACTGCGCCCCATTTTGGGGGCAACACCGGAGCTGAGCGCAGAGACAATGGAAATCAGCGCCGAAGCAGCCATGCTGTAGATGGCATACACGTTAGCCTCTTTGAAGCCTAAAATCTGAGAAATGATAATGGTTGGCAGAGAAATACTCGTGTTGATTGAGATTTGCAGCAAAAGGGCATCCCATCGGTCATTTGTTACCGCAAGATCCGCAGTAGGCGGAACCGAATAGTTCACATTCGGATAGTTTCGCCGAACATAAAGACGAAGGAGCAGCGAACGGACAAGTAAAGTCAATATCGGTACAATTTTGACAAAAACAACGCTGATGTTAAATCGCAGCAAAAGCCAAACAAAGCTAAAGCGAAGGATCTGTGCAAAGATAAAAGCATTTGAAATGATGTATTCCTTGCGGTCTGCCGTAAGCAGAACGCGGTATTTTGCCATGGTAAAAAAATCAAGCGCTCCGTAAGCTCCGATCACAAATACAAGTGATGTGAATTCCCATTTGTCCAACACCTCGGAAGATGAAATCAGCGGAAACGCAAGCGCAAGGGTAATAACAAGCAAAAAATAGATTCCGCTGATACGACGATACTGCTTCCGGGAGTAAGACAATATGCCGTTTGTTTCCTCTGTATTTTTGTCTGCCAGCGGCTTGAACAGCGAGTGAATCAGCGTCAGACCGATGCCTGCCTCTAAATAGGAAAAATAGGAAATAAAACTGTTTGCTGTGGAAATAATGCCGTTAACTTCCGAACCGTATACTGCAAGATATAAACGAGGAAGAACCAGCCCGACGAGTAAATTTACAATCTGTAATATCGCGTAGCTGATCATGTTTGCAGCAAGACGGTCGTTCTTATTTTCTTTCATGCCTTCTCCTGATTGATGATCTCAAGCAAATCTTCCGTTGAAACGAATTCCAAATCTGGAATTTCTTTTACCGCCTTCTTCAACAGCCACACCAGTCCTTTTAAATTTTCTTGCGCATTGTGTTCAGAGATAGAACCGATATAATTCACGCGATGGCTGTTGATCACCGCGGGTTTGTGATTATGAAAGGCATCGAGTATCTGCCGATAGCATTTTTCGGCGCTGTCTGCCGCATTTTGCAGACGTGCAGGCTCATAGGCACAATTTCGAACCGTATAGACCTGCCCAAGCCGATTGCACTCCCCGGTAAAGTGGAGCTTTCGCCTTAATTTGTTTGTGGTTGTACCGGAAGGTATGAGCTGCCATGCTCCGCTTTGGATGCCTTGTATGCCGTTTTCAGCAAGGATTTCTTCCAGCGCATCGTCCCAGACAAAGCAGCAAGCCGCAAAGGTCTTGCTTTTCGTTAAAAACGCATGTTCAAATATCTGCAATGCTTCGCAGACGATTTTTTTCAACGCCGGCGGTGTGCAGAAATTACTGTTAAAAGCATCCATATACCCGAAGGGGTTCTCGGCAGAGAAGGAGGCGTTGATTCCGATTATTTGATTCTGAAATGCAATTACAACATCCTTTTTTTTCTGCTGCAGCTCTTTCATCCAGCGATTAACGTTTAAGTGCTCCCGGCAGTGCAGCTGCGGGATAAAGCATCGCGAACGCATAGCGTTTCTGATTAACGAGAGAACATCTTCTCCGTAGCCGTAGCGTTGATAAGTTTCATAAAACGGCTCATAAGCATAGATGCCCTGCTCCGGATCTATTGCGTCGAAGTTAGGGTTCGCCGTTGCAAAATTTGCCGTTATCACCGCAGAGGAGCCGTTGCTGTCTCTCACCGAGTTCAAAACGTCAAAAAGCCGTTGAAGATCCTCGCCGTTTTCCAAACAATCGTAGCTTAAAAAGGGATCATTTTCCGGGTGGTCTCCGCTTTGCTTCAGGCGTCGCAATATGTCCGCCGACGGCATGCGGATGCTCCCCCAATCATCAGACTCAATTACGACCAAATGGCGCTTGGTGTGAAACCCCCGTAACGCTACATAGCGGTTTTTACACATTGTCAAAACCTTCGACATACTCAATCCTCGCTTAGTAAGTAAACCTCACAGCACTTTCTGCGCTTACTTTCCGGCGGAAGCTCCGCATAATCCGCACCGTACAAATGCTCCAAATAGCGTTCCGCCTGTTCCGGAAGGAAAAACTCTGTGTCTTCAAAGCAACGCAGCGTCGGCTTGCCGTAATACTCTCGCGGCATCGTCTGACGTTCAAAGGAATATTGGCTGCACATGGAGCATACACAAGTTGTCCGGCATTTGTCATAGGATTGCATCAACTCATCACAACGGGCAAGGAGCTTCTGTCTACGGGACGTATAAAGCAGTGCTCTCATTTTCTTAAGAAAAATGACAGCTGCGGTATTATTGTAATCACGAACATCCGCCAAATAGATTTTCCTCTTAAGGTCAAGGATTGCATGCTCCAAAGCACTGCGTGCGGTAGCATCCTCCGGAACGTTATCCAGCGGAAAAATGTCAAAATACATGCGTTTATCCAGCCTGGTATTCTCAATGCTTTGATTTACGATTTTGGTATTGGGAAAATAAATACGCGTTAAGCAGAAGTCACAGTGTTCACGGTTACGGTAGTTCACTATGTCGTAAGTACGGTCAAAATCATCGCAAATGTTAAGAAATCTTTCATAGTCTGATCGAAACATTGCTATGTCAATATCATCATCCCATGGAATAAAGCCGCCGTGCCGAAGTGCGCCCAAGGCGCTTCCGGCTATCATATAATACGGAATTCCTTTTTCCGTCAGATAGGCGTGCAGTTTTTTCATCAGCTCAAGCTGCATCGCTTGAATTTCTTTTACATCAAGAATTCTCATTGCTGCCTCGCAATTTTTTATATATTTTTCTGAGGAACGGCGGCATCCGTGCCCAAAGCAGATTTTTCCTCACATTCGGACAGGACAGTGCTTCCGCAAGAGCCGCCTCTCCTTTCTCGCTCAAAATCGCAACCAGCCTGAGCTTTTCATCAGGGTAGGGTTCCGGTATATTATATGCTTGATTGTGCCGCGTCGCATAGGCAAGCGGGTACTCATACATTGCGCAGGAGTCGCCCAAAAGTGCAAGCAGCCGTTTTCCTTTTTCTGAATTGACCGACAACATGGATACGCCCTGACGGTCCAGCAGCTTCGAATTATACCGTTGTATTCCCCAAAAATCACCCAGCGTAATATCTCCCACACGGTCGTTCCGGGCATAACTGCATGAGTAACACGCGTTATTAAATATGTTATATTTTAGAAATGAATAATAGTATGGGAACTCAAATGCAAAGCCGGAGACATTTTTCTTTTTCCCGTTACGGTCCAGCATATAGGAGAAGCTATGTTCTGCTTTTCTTGTTTTCGCACGGAAAGTAAACGACAAAATTTTGCCGTTGCGCTTCATCTCCTCCTCATGCACACACACGTCGAAAACGCGTTGCGTTCCCGTGCCGTGACACAGAAAATCAACAATGTAGAGCCGGTTTTCATATCGCGGCAAGAACAGATTCTTTACCGCGCTCGCCTGACAGGGGCTGCCGACAAAAAGAACCTTTCTGTTTGCCTGCAAATCATCCCTGATTGCCGTATAAACACCGCGCATATCGCTGTGAAGGTATTTGCTCTTACAGAGAGCCGGCAGTTCCGATGCGGCGGCGGCACGCATATGAACCAATTTCAGACGATCGTTAAATGCAGCGCCGTAAACTATTCCGCCGTTATTGATGAACCGTTCGGCAATTTCATAGAAAACTCCGCCGGAAGATCCGGAATTGCGGTGATTGTTTGATACGGCAGCATAGACCGAAGCGGGCGCAGCATTCATCTCAGCACGGACTCCCGGGCAAATCCGTTCACAATACCCGCATTCGATACATTGATCCCGATTTATTGTAATTTTCCCCTCGCCCCATATATCGCGTTCAAAAAGGATCGCGTGAACAGGGCAGAATTCGACACACGCTTGGCAGCCGATGCAGCTCTCTTCTTTTATCATTGCTGCACCTCTCTTCCAACCGAATGCCCAAGGCTGTCATAGTTGATCGACAAGTAGACAATCAAAATGTAGAACGGAAGGGCGTAATTCAGAATACCGGCAAGAAAAGCAAACATCAAAAGGAAGAAAAACATCGGCAGGTAATCGGCAAAACCGCGGCGTGTTTTCTTTTCTCTCTTTGGGAGTACCGTAGCAAGTGTCCCGCAATAAACCGATCCTCCGACGATTCCAAGCTTAAACAATGTCTCTATATATAGGCAGTGTACATTATTCCTGATACCTGTTATTCGGTCTGCTGAAATCCCTTCACCGAAAAGCAGGACACGCATCTTACCGAAAATATACTGCAAATAAATCTGATTCAGATTCGTCCGTCCGGTAGTCAAATCACCCTCGGAAAAGCGTGAAAGAATCAAATTCATTACTTCGATTTTTCCGATTGCGGTATAGTATACGGCAATGCTGAATCCGATAATTGCAATTACAGCCCAAACCTTATGCTTGGGGAAAAGGACAAACAGAACCAGCAAAACAGCAAGCAGTGCAATGCACAAAAAATAGGATTTGCTGTATGTAAAAAAACCGCAGGGGGTAAGAACAGCCGCATATACCCAAAATTCACCGCCGATTGCCTTGTGATAATACAATACGCAGAGGAGTGCCAACGCCAAAACAATCAGCACCGCACAGTAATTTGGGTCTCCGAAAAAGCCGCTGATTCGAAGCGTATCGGTGGCATGACCTGTCGCATCAACATAGTAATCCAAATCATCGAAGTATAGCTCAACATATGCCAAATACTTTTCGTTGATTGAAAGGAGCAGCATTGCAATCGTACTTAACGACAGCAGCCTTGCAATGCGTTTCAATCCGTCTTTCGTGATTGTCATAACCGCAAGCCCGATAATCAGGAAACCCATGATTACCTTGACAATTGTTAGAATATTCAGCCTATCAATCGAAAAAACAAGTAAATATATGGCAAGCGTTGATATCATCCCGCACTGCCGTGCGCTTAAGCGTTTGCGAAGAAGGAAAAAAACGACCGCTATCATTTCGCAAACGGTAAACAGGCTCATCGATGTCGGGGTTAACTTAAAAATATTAGCAAACGGAAGCAGCCCAAACAGCATCGCAAAGACGTCCTCCGAGCGGAGCATGAATAATGAAGCACAAAACAGTGCAAGTGCTGCGGCGGACAAATACGGAGTCGTAACAACGCTCACAGCAATAAAAACGAGTGAAAACGCCCAGAGCCAAATCAGTTTTCTGTTATACCGCACGGCTTGTGACGATTTATTTCTGTAATTAAGCATTGATAACCCCGCTGAATTTTTCTATGCTTTCCGCATTTGTAAAGCTCATACCTTCCAAGGTCTTTCGAATAGCCACCAACTGTTCGGGCTGCCGCAAAACACTCAGTAAGGCAGCCGAGATTCCCTCCTGCGAATTCTCACACACGATTCCCGCCCCTCTTTGCACGAGCATTTCGTCGGTAGAGGTCGTCTTTGTTGCAAGCACCGGAATACCGAGACACGCAGCCTCGTCGAAAACCATCGGTGCCGCCTCGTGATAGGAAGGAAGCAAAAACAAATCGGCACTTTTCATGTAAGGATACGGATTTTCCCGTTCACCGTAAAACGTTACGATGTCCCTCAAGCCGTATCGTTCCGACAGGTCTTTCAATTCGTCGCTGCGATCTCCGGAACCGACAAGATGATAGTGTACCCTGTAACCGCGATCAATGCAGTCTTTTATCGCAGCAAGCGCACGTTCAATTCCTTTTTCTCTTGACAGGCGAGCAACCGTCACGATATTGAACTCCGATTTGTTATATACTACCCCGTTTCCCGCAAGTCGAAGAATACCAGCAAAATCATTACAGTTGCGAATCGTAACGCACCTCTCCGCCAGCTGCGGCATACAACGGACGAAAGATGCACGTGCCCCTTCAGAACATGCCATGATTTTATCAAATCTGCGATATATTCTTCCACTCGCTTTACTGTTGGCTCCACATAGTCCGAAGTCGCAATGCAGCCATGTGATTTTTTTCTTTGCTTTGATTCTTTTCAGTACAAATTCATTGCAGCCGCCGTAAAATATTTTCTGCGGTGCCTCATGTAAATAGGAAATTGCGCAATCAAACTCACCCAGTCTTTTTTGAAGCGGAAGCATCAGCCGGATAGCAAAAGTTCGCCCGAATACCCTTGTAATCACCGCCCAAAATGATCGTGCAAAATGCTGTCGTGCGCTTTTTTGTGATTCTTTTTGTGACATTCCCAAGTAGCGAAACGGTGAATCTGATGTAATCAGCCTTACGTCGTGTGGCAGCGGCGCAGCATACTCCTTATTCATTCGACCGGCAAAGCAAAAAACCGTAATAGAATAGTCTGAGTGTATCTGTCGCAACAGGTTCAGCAAGCTGCTTTGGACGCCGCCTGTTTCTAAATTGTTAATTACAAATATAATCTTCTTCATTCTTGATAATTTAATCAGTTAGAGCGTCATAGCCGACAAACGCAAATCCGTTTGAAGCAAATCTTTGCCGCACCTCCGAAGAAGAAGTGAACAAATACTCCTTCAGCCTCTCCTGCGAAATATTGCCGAAATACGGACTGTCAGCGGTAGTAGCAGGGTGAAAAACAACTTCAATTAAATCACGACCGTCTTTTTTCAACGCATTAAGCAGAACATCCCCATCGGTCTTACTGATTCTGTCAAAACTGACAACGCGAGCCGTCGGCATCTTGAAGGACTTCCGAATTTGTTCAAACCAAATCTGGAAAAATGTCTTTACCGCAAATTCCCTTAACGCGGTTTTTACACCCAATTTCAGCCTGTCGTAGTATACCCGCTGAAACGTTCTCGTCGCAGGTATGCCGTGTCTCTTCGCAACACTTTCAAAAGCCTTGAAGCTTCTCAATTCAAGTGATGAATTTTCATGCGTATTCCAATAGTCCGGCTCTCCGCAAACTTCCTTAAATCGCAGGTATTGAGCTTCAAGCTCCTTTTCCAAATCTTGACGAGCGATTTCTCCGCAGCGGTATTTCTTTTTGAATTTGTCAATTTCCCAAAATACACCGCTATCATCTACCAAGGACGGAATTGATTTAGGATCACTAACGGGTTTTCCCGTCGTCACGTTCCAATGGATCCCAACCGACAGCCACGGAAAACGTGCTCGCAGAAGGGCGGCGTTGGGAAGAGAATACATATTCACCATTACATTCGTCGAAGTAATAAAGCCATTATTGACTCCTGAGTCAATTGCATGGTCAACCTCATCGCACATTCCATAGTCGTCTGCGGTTATAATAATTCTCTGCATTACATACACCCCCGGCGTTAAATCCGTTTATATTCCGCAAATCCCTCTCGTATCAGCTTGCATATTCTCCTAAATCCGTACGCTTCCGAAACATTCCGCAGTCCGTAAGCAAAATAATATAGAAGCAGATGCTTCAAGCATGGGAACGCATTTGCAAGCAAGACGCCCTTGTCTATGAAATATTTATCGTTGTAGCCCTTAAACCATGTAGACTCTTCCTGCTTTACCCGTGCAATTACAGTCGGTGAGGTATACATCCTCAGCCCTTTGCGAATCGCCTCGCGAATGAACAGAGAATCCTCGCCAGAGCTGTACCTTGCTCCGCCGCCGTACAGCGTGGAGAAAGACAGGCATGCCTTCTCAACGGCGTTCTTTCGCATTGCAACCCTTGCGGTTCCGTAACGCATGGAATTCCAAAGACGGACGCGCCGAAATCCCGAACATTCTTTCTTCTGCGGAGTAAAGCGGTTCATATATTCCAGGCGAAACACAATAATGTCTGCCTTTGGGCATTGGCAGAACGCCTCTTCTATGATCCTTGCGTAGTCGTCGCAATAGACCATATCCTGATCTGCACAAAGCAGAAATTCTCCGCCTGCAAAGGAAAGCGCTTTATTTCGGTTTTTACCGACACCGCGATCGGTTGTGGATACAAGCTGCACTCTGCTTCCGTCCGGCTCAAGAAACTCTTTATATCCATATTGATCACACTGATTTGCAAGGACCGTATCGGTCTGTAGATTCATCTCGCGGTACAAGCTGTCATCGCTTTGCCCTATACAGGCAACTAAAACCTGGACCTTGCTCATTTTGCCGTTATCCTCATAACACATATTTCCTCGGGTATTTCGGCGCCGCGTTGAGATAAACACGGTAGTCCTTTTCCGTATCCCAAAGACAGGCATGCTGCTCGCGCTTGATTTGCGCAAGCTCCGGAAGCTTCATATAATTGCCAAAGCGTTCGGCAAGGAATTCATGAACGCCGATCGGCACATTAAGTGAAACCTTTTCGAAAGGAACTCTTGATACAGCGGCAAACCACACACGTTTGTATGTACCGCCCCGATATTTTGCTTTTCCCAAATAGTTGCAGTACAGCGAGGTCCTCCGGTCTCTGTATTTATAAACCTGCTTCAGCGCATGACGGACGAGGAAGCGTCGGGGAAACATTCTCATAATACACAACACCGTACGAAGTCCAAAACCATATCTGGAGGTTTCTTTGTATGCCTGCGCCTTTGCAACAACATACTTTGCCCAAACATATTGATGGATGCGTTGAATGCTGTTATCCGGACAGGTGTGCAGGAGGAAAATATCAAGATAGATATTGTGGGAAATGTCATAATCCTTCAAGCCTTCTTCCAAATAGGTCGTATTTTTCAGTCGAACTTTACCCAAAGTGATCATGCCATCTATCTCTCCGAACGGTTCAAGAAAAAAGCGCTTGTGATCCCCTCGTGCCTCAAACGCATGAACAAAGCGTTCGTAGCTGTCAGGTGTCATAAAAAAGTCCAAATCGTCATCCCATGGGATAAATCCCTGATGGCGCACTGCCCCCAAAGCGGACCCTCCCATAAGACAATAATCAATTTCATTTTCGGAGCAGAACTCATCCAAGTAGACCGCAATCTCGAGTATCGCATCCTGAAGCTTTTTGATCTTCCAATCGTCAGGCGTGTCCTCTCGCATATATCTGAACATCGCTACCTCTTTCGCAGCTTCTTCCGGAGGGATCGAATTCCCGGCGGAAGAAGAGCATAAATTTTTTCTGTAATCGAAGCGGCAAAGTATTTCTTCGCCGTAGCTGCGTATCCGTTCATATGAAGACTTTCAATCACTGCATCGCGCACTGACGGCTTCGGTGTTGCATTCGTCAGGCAATAATTGCTCTCGATACCATATGCCACAGGGAATTCTTTCCATACGGTTTGTTTGGCAATCGACGTAAATGCTTTTTCCCCCATTTCCGTGTTAGCAAGAATCAAAGAAACACCGGCATCTGTGTCTGAAGGAAATTGGTACCTTTCAATTCCCCAAAAATCTCCTAATGTTATGTCAGAAACACGTTCGGGCGTAGCATATCGGCAAGAATAACAGCTTTCGCGAAAAAACAGATATTTTTTGAATGCACGATAATAAGAGGACTGCAGATATATTCCGTTTATCGTTCTGCCCCTGCCGTTTTTTGTAAAATAATAGGAAAAGCCATGCGCATGTCGTTGGCTGTTATTTTTAACACGAAATGAAAAGCATTTGATCTGCCCACCGCTTTTTTCTTCCAGATTCTGTATATACATCCGAAATGTTTCTTGAGACGGTACGCCATGGCAAATAATATCTGCGGTAAAAAGCTGGTTTGATAGTTCAGGTGAAACAGCATTTTTAAGTGCGGCAACCTGACAGGGCGTTCCGCAGAAGAACAGCTTCCCTCCTTTTTTCAAAAAGGTAAGAATTTCATTGTAAATTCCGCCGGTATCGGACTGAATATATTTTGATTTCAGCAACGGAGGAAGCTCTTCTGCCGAATGCACGATACGGTGTCGAAGTTCCATGCCGTCAAAGGCAGCACCGCAAACGGCATAGCCTTCGGACAGAAAATGCCTTGCAAGCAATTCAAAAATTCCGCCGGAGGATCCATCGTTCCGTGCTTTTTCGTCCCGCGCATATGCTGCATATAGATGCTGCTCCTGCGTTTCCTTCTTTAAGGTTTCAATCGGACAGACCGAGAGGCATTTCCCACAGTGTATGCATTTGGCGTCCAGTACCTTAACATACCGAAAACCATCTTCCCGCACATCCGGCTTGATACACCCAACCGGGCAAATATCAGCACATACAGAGCAGCCTGTGCAGCGATCCGAGAAATTCTTGATTTGATCGATTCTGTTTTTCATTTGTTGACCTTTTCACGAATGAGCGTAGAACTAATCCCATCCGTATGCGGTAAAAAAACGACATCGACGCCGATCTCGGCAAAATCCATAACAAGCTTATTATACATTGCACTGCCTTTCCAATCGCTACCGTGAAACAGCGCATCAAATTTCAGCGTCTCATATGCCTTCATTTTGTCCATTGAGGTTTGCGGTATCACTTTATCCACATATCGAATTGCCTCTACAATCGCAATTCTTTCATTAAAAGAAATCACCGGGCGTTTATGCTTATAAGTCTCGACAACCTCATCCGTTGAAACGCCGACAACAAGAAATTCACACTGTTCCTTTGCACGTCTGAGGATGTTCAGATGTCCGATATGAAACATATCAAAAACACCTGTCGTATACCCGACTTTATATTTTTTCATTGTCCTTCACCTTTTTAATACAGTCTGATGCCCAGTAACCCCAAAAACGAACCGATTCCATATACAACATGGAACGCGGGATACATAATCATTTTGTATAGGCTGCGCTTGATTTGCTCCGTCCTGAATGAGTAAAAAACATCAAGCGAGATGTATAGGCTTCCTTCAACAGCAAGCAAAAGCCAAAAATGCGGGAATATCAACGATAAAATCGGAAGTATCAGAAGCGAAAGAACAAACAAGCAAGGAACGTAATGTCGCAAACTCATAGCATGCGGGTTCTTTCGAAGCGTTAAAAACAAGGCATTTCCGTTCAAAAGCCCTTGGCGCAAAAGTCCCTTGGCTGTATCGCGGCAATAGTATGTAAAGCTGATGTCCGAAGCAAGATAAATTTTTCCTCCTGCTTTACGGATTCTGCTGTTAAAGTCATTATCTTCGCTCCTCGGCAGTTCCGGATTGAACATACCGATTTTGTCAAATACTTCACGACGGAAAGCGCCGAAAGGAACAGTATCAACATATCCGCTGTGTTCACCGGTACGGAAGGCAGAATTCCCGACGCCGAACTTTGATGAAAGAATTTCGGCGTTCGCTTCTCCTACAAATCCGATCCCTTTTGTTAATGCAATACCTCCGACATTTTCCGCATTTGTATTTTCAAGATAGTATACACACCGTTCAATATAATCCTCAGCGTATTCCGCATGTGCGTCCATTCGAATAACATAGCGACCGCGTGCAAATTGAATTCCGATATTGAGTGCATAAGTAACAAGCCGATGTTCGTTTATCAGGATGTGAAAATCCGTACCCTGCAAAAAATGTCTTGCTTTGTCAAGCGTGTCATCCATGGACATCCCATCTATCAACAACCATTCGATTTTGTCTATTGGATAGGTCTGATTCACCAAAGACATAAGGCAGCGGTCGATATATGTCGATTCATTATACAGCGGAATAATGACAGAAACGATTGGATTAGTCATATAAATCCCCTTCATATCAACCAACAATTTCAAAGCTCTCAGATTCTTGCTCTTTTTTAATCTTCACGGTATCTTTACCTTTGTATTTCATGCCGCATACTGCACATAAGGTTAAGAGCATCACGCGAATTTCCCGCCAAAAGCCGAATTGCTCTATCTCATGAAGGTTAAGAAGCATTTTTTCAGGCAGAACCTTCTCAACATAAAACTCATCCGTATCCTCCGCCGCATCCAGCAGTTCGGCTTCGTCCCTATACAGAATACTTGCCATTCCCGTTATGCCGGAAGGCAAAAGCAGTGTAGCCATCATTTCGGGCGTATAGCGCGCAACATATTTCGGCACCTCCGGTCGGGCTCCGACAAAGGACATATCCCCTGTCAATACATTCAGTAGTTGGCTTATTTCATCAAGCCGATATTTCCGTATAAAACCGCCGACCCGTGTCACACGTGAATCTCCGCGTACCGTTACAAGCAGACCCTTGTCGGCATCCTGTACCATAGAACGGAATTTGAAGATGCGAAATCTGCGACCGTACTGTGTTACTCGCTCCTGTCGGTAAAAAACCGGGCCATCGCTGTCAAGCTTGATTGCAACGGCAAGAAGCACAAACAGCGGCGAAAGAAGGATCAACAGGACCGACGCGGCGACAGCATCAAATATCCTCTTGAAAATCAGCGATACTCGCTTGTTTTTGAGAATATCGTAGTATTTCCGCACCGCGTCGTTTTGCATTTCGGGGGGGAGCTGTTCCCATTTTCTTAAAAGCATGGCTCTATATGTACTCTTTCAGTATTGCGGTATATTTTTCAATTACATACTCTGCATTCTCATCGCTCAGTATCGAATAAAGCGGCAGGGTAATTTCATTTTCAAAAAGCGCATAGGCATTCGGATAGTTTGCTATATCGAAACCGAGTTTTTTATATGCCGTGTGCATCGGAAGCGGCTTATAATGGACATTGCAGGCAACGCCCTGTTCCGACATTTTTAAGATAATCTCATTGCGCTGCTCCGACGTAATTGTCGGAACACGTGTCATGTATAAATGACCGGATGATTCGCGTTCCTTACCGTAATGGTTCAGGGTCTGGATTCCCTGCGGTCGAAGTGCCGCGTCATACTTCGCAATCAGTTGCTTTCTCCGTTGCAGCATTGCGGGATAGCGTTCAAATTGTGCTAAGCCGATCGCGGCGGCAATATCTGTCATATTGCACTTATACCATGTCCCGACAACATCGTACTCCCATGCTCCGAGCTTCGTCTTTTCCAGCGCACTTTTTGACTGACCGTGCAGGCTAAGGAGCTGGAGCCGATGATAGATTTCGTCATTGTCAATTCCGCGGATGGAGCGCCATGTCAAAGCACCGCCTTCCGCTGTTGTAAAATTTTTGACGGCATGAAAGCTGAAGCTTGAGAAATCAGCGATATTTCCAACCCGCTTTTCACCGCGCCTTGCTCCGAAGGCATGCGCGGCATCGGCGCAGACCGCAATCCGCCCGATTGCACGCTGAATCGTATTCGCAGGGCGAAAAAGTGATTTCTTCCGGGAAACAATTTCAAAAATACGGTCATAGTTACACGGCACGCCGCCGAGATCGACCGGTATCACAGCCTTTGTGCGTTCGCTGATTGCCGCCTCAAGCGCATTGTAGTCCATTTCAAAGCAGTTCGGCTGTGAGTCAATCATAACGATTTTTGCGCCGACATGAGCAACAACCGAGGCTGTGGCTGTGTAAGTATATGCAGGAACAAGCACCTCGTCGTCTTCACCAATGCCGAGAATTCGCAAAGCCATTTCCGCGCAGGCGGTTTGTGAATTGAGGCAAACACAGTTCTCTGTCCCGATCCAATTTGCGATCAAGCGCTCAAGCTGCTTTGTCCTGGGACCCGTAGTTATCCAGCCGGAGCGCAGTGCTGCGGAAACCTCGTCAATTTCCCGCTCCGATATATCGGGAGGGCTAAAGGGTATTTCTTTGATTATTACATTTGACATAGTATTCTCACCTTCGGTTTACCGGAAGCATATGGATCAATTACCGTGCTGCGGGAAGCAGATAGGTTTTTACGATGGACGCGACAAGCTCTCGGATCTGCGGCGAATTCTCCTCGCAGGCGGTATGGAGCGTCTTTAGCTGCTGCAAAAGCTGCTCTTCGTCGATCTCAAGCGGCTTCCCGATATGGATAAGGTGGTTATCCGTGGAGCGCAGCCCCTCCTCGTCCATCAAAATCTCCTCATAGAGCTTTTCGCCGGGGCGAAGTCCGGTATAGCGGATTTCAATATCCTCATCCGGCGTAAAGCCCGAAAGACGAATCAGATTGCGCGCTAAATCGTCGATACGCACCGGATCGCCCATGTCAAGGACGAAAATCTCACCGCGATCGGCATACGCGCCGGCTTGCAGCACCAACGATACCGCCTCGGGAATGGTCATAAAATAGCGGATAATGTCGCGGTGCGTTACGGTGACGGGTCCGCCCTCGGCGATCTGCTTCTTGAACAGCGGGATAACGCTGCCGTTGCTGCCGAGCACATTGCCGAAGCGGACGGCAACGAACTTGGTTTCGGAGCGGTTTGCCATCATTTGGACAATCATCTCGCAGATGCGCTTAGACGCGCCCATGATATTGGTCGGGTTGACCGCCTTGTCCGTAGAGATCAGGACGAAGGTGCTCACGCCGAATTCGTCCGCCGCCCGCGCGACGTGATAGGTGCCGAATACATTGTTCTTAATTGCCTCGTTCGGGCTGTCCTCCATCAGCGGGACGTGCTTATGCGCCGCAGCGTGGAACACAATCTCCGGGCGGTACTCGGAAAACAGCGCCCGCACACGCTCGGTATCCCGAACGGAGCCGATCAGCGTCGTCAATCGAAGCTGCGGATACGTGCGGCGAAGCTCCTGCTGAATTTCGTAGGCATTGTTCTCATAGATGTCAAAAATAATGAGATGCTTCGGTTCATGCTGCGCAATCTGGCGGCAAAGCTCGCTGCCGATCGAACCGCCGCCTCCGGTCACCATAACGGTTTTTTCGTGGAGATAGGCGGCGATCTGTGTCAAATCGACCGATACGCTGTCCCGCCCGAGCAGGTCCAGCACGTCGACATCGCGAATCTTCTGCACCTTGACCTCGCCGTTTGCGAGCTGATAGATGCCGGGCAGAATTTTCAGGCGGCAATTCGTCTGCTGGCAGAGTTTCAAAATCGCACGACGCTCCTGTCGCGGCGACGGGAATCGCAAAAACAATCTCCTCAACGCAGTAGACCTCCGCCGCTCGGAGAATATCCTTACGGGTGCCGACAATCTTTACGTTATGCAGGTATTTTCCCTGCTTCTGCGGGTCGTCGTCGATAATGCAGACGACATGGTTCTGCGAATTCTCACTTGCCTGAAACTCCCGCAGCACCAACATTCCCGCACTACCCGCGCCGATAAGCATGGTGCGCTTGCGCGTGCTTTTCCTTCGATAGCGGTGGGAGAGGCTGCGCGCAAAGCGGTAGAAAAAGCGGGAGAAGGTCGTCAGCGCGGTCAGGAACATCGCGTTGAGCAGCGGGAAGCTGAGCGGCAGCTTGACAAAGCCGTACAGAATCGCCGCAAGCTGTATCAGCGCAACGAGGGTAACGGCAAGGATAATATGCAGCAGCTCGTCCACGCTCGCAAACTCCCACAGGCTGTTATACAGCTTCATGGGGATGAAAATCAGGATCGTCAGCAGTGTAAAGGCGGAGAAAATATAGGCGTGGTTCGGAAAAAACGAGCTGAGCCGCCACTGCTCTATGCTGAAATCATACCGCGCAACAAGAGAAAGGAACGCAGACAAGTTGATAAACACAATGTCCACAAGCAGCAGCAGCGCCGCACGGCAGAGCCACTGGAATCGTTCTGAATGATTTTTCAATCCGTGCTCACTTCTTTCCTTTTAACTCGTCACAATCATCCTGCAGCAGCTGCAGACCGCGCACCCAGCGGTAGTACCGCTTCAGGGCAACAGGCTTTGTCACAAGGAGCTGTCCCCAGCGGGCGACCCATGCCGCCGGCAGCAGCACCGGTACGCGACCGACCCAGCGGAATCTCGATGCCATGGTACTGTACGGAGGGAAAACTTGTCGAAAAAATATCTCTGTCTTTGCGCGGCGTTCGCTCTTTCCCTGCTGCATTTTCTTCATCAGGAGATTGCTCTCGCTCTGCTCCTTTGTCCCATAGGTTGCGCCGGCAAGGAGGCGGTGCTCCAGCCGCTGCTGTTGTGCGGTCAGTTCGGTCCGTTCCGTGCCGAACCAGCACGCCGCAAGCTGCATAACATTCTCGCCGAAGTCGGTGAGCGAAAGCTTTTCCAGCTCAGCCTTGAGGTAGGCGCGGTCCAAACGGTCGCCGTATGTTCTCTCCAGTACGGCAACGTCGATGATCGGGCGAATCCCCGTACCGTAGCCGACATAGTGCTTCCATGTATGCAGCAGCGCAAAAATATACGCATCCTCTGCGCCGAAGGTATATGTATCGGAAGTACCCTCACGCTTCGCGCGGGACCAAACCGAGCGGTAATAATCAAAATATTTATTTTCCGTCGGTACCATATAGGTATGCAGCTCAAGCTCAATGAACGGCGGCTTAAAAAAAGCTTCGTTATGCGATGCCGAGCCGTTCGACACGTACCCGTCGCGCTGCGCAGCGGCATACGCTTCCTCCGCCTGCTCGACGGGAACCAGGAGATCGATGTCGCTCATCTCACGCAGCTCAGGGGTGGGATACAGCTTACGCAGAGAAGCGCCCTTCAAAAACACATGCGCGATCCCCTCGGTATTATAAAGCGCATCAAGATGCTCAATTTCATAAGTTTGGTTGAGCGTCTTCGTCAGATAGAGGTGATATTGCTGCATCCAAGCGGGAAAATGCGGATTTTCCCGAACAGAGCTCAGCTGCATCGCGCAGTCAAAGGCAAGCAGGAAAACGCTGTGTCGTTTTGCAAGAGAAAAGACCGCCTCCGGAGTGACCCCCTCGGGAATCGGCGGCGGGGTCGATCCGCTGACCGCGCAGCGAAGCAGCTCCAGCAGGTAACGAAAATTGCTTGTCATTTTTGTACAGATCCCCTTTGATGTGTGTCCTTCTTCAGGAGTCGCGCAGCGGCGGCGCGAAGGCGGCTGTTCCATCGGAAGAGAATATAGCGATATGGCAGCACCCACGTCCAAAGCACGCGATAAATACGGTAGAGCAGGTTGCGGTTCGTCAGCTTCCGTCCCTTGCGCTCGTATGCCGTGGCGATCGCAATCAGTTGCTCGTGACGAATCCCCTTTTCAAGCATACTCTGATGGTCGCCGCACATTGAAAATGTTCCGTCATTTTCCATACGTACGATGCGATGCAGCACAAACGCGCCGTCACCCCTCCGATACAGCGGAAGATCATTTTTCCGCAGCTTTTTCGGTAAGGGGGACAGCGTAACGCGATCCCGTCCGCCGAGGATAAAGGGATACATGCTTGTGCCGGTGACGGTAAGGGTAAAGCTGCCGCCGCCGTCAAGAATCTCCCGCATCAGCGGGTAAAGCTCTGCCAGTGCCACGTCCTGTACCGAGTGGGAAACGTCGGGCGCGGGCAGCGGCAGCTTACTCAAGGACGCCTGCCTCGTCTAACTTTCGGATGTAATCGATCGCGCTGGAGCGCGCCGTTGCTTCGTCAACGTCATATTCGCGGAGCAATGCAGCCGTCAAAGTCTCCTCGTCGCCGCCCTTTTCCAGCTCCTTCCAAAGGAACGCGCCGGAATCGTTCAGTGTAATCATCCCGTTAAAGTCCACGCTTGCCGCGCCGACGGGAACGACGATATTCGAGCCGGCAATGTTGCGAAGGAGAAACCCCTCTTTGATTTTCATAAATCCGTCCTCTTTTCATTGATGTTCGGTTAAAAACCGTGCCTGTGTTCGGGAACTCGCGCAGTATCAGAGAAAAAATGCGGCATTTTGTCGAATCGTACAAGTCCGCCCGCCAAAAAGATTGAATATATTTATTTTATCACAATTCTACTTCAAATACAACCCTTAATTCATCATGTCATTCGGCAAAGTGACAGGATAATTAACCGCGTTGCCTCGTCGCCGACGGTAAATGCCCCGTCCGAGAAGCACAATGCCCGTCCGCCGCAGACGAACGTTACTCCGTCTCGGTAAGCGGCAATCTGAAGTCTCACATGACCGCACCCGGCAGCAACGCACAGCCCGCCGCTGTCAAGGTGTAGGCGCTCGCCGCGATAACTGCAAAGTGCGATCGTACCGTCCTCATACAGCTCTGCGGACCATAGGCAATCGGAAGGAAGCTCTGTCGGTCGTTCGTCAAAACGCAGCGCTTCGCCCGACGCGTTAAGAACGTACCAGCCTGTCTCCGTTTGGAGCGCCGGTGCATAGCGTCCGTCCGAATCAAGCGCCGCAGAGAGCGGTTCAACGGGATAGGAGCGAGGCTTCGCCGTGCCGCACACCGTACAGATGCCGTCCGAGACGGTGTGTTCCGATTTCGGGCAAACGCTGCCGAGCGTCACTGTTCCGCCGCAGCGCAGGCAGCGGGTCGGACAGGTCGCACCGACGGTTCGGCAGCTTGCGGGATAGTCCGTTCCGCTGCGCAGTGTGTCATGTGAACAGTCCGCCACCGAAAAGCTGTCACGCAGGACAAGCTGCTCCGTTGTTCCGCAGGCGGCATACAGCTCCAAGCGGTACTCCCCCGCCGGAAGCGCCGAGAGACGGAGCTGCTCGTTCAGCTGCGCGACGGAAAGGACCTCCGCATCTGTCTCGGCGATCGCCTCCGAGCGCACGATCCCCTCCTCATCAAGCACGCTTGCCCGCAGCGAAGTGATCGGCGTATCTGCGACCAGCGTCCCGAAGCACATCGGCGCTTCTCCCTCAGAGAAGCACAAGCCTTGCAGCTCGGTATGTGCGCCGTCCCAGCGGATCGGCATAGCGTCGTCCGTGACGGCTATTGTCTCGTCAAAGAGCGTTTTGCGCCCCTCGGAATTCTCCGCCGTGATCCGCAGTCGGTAGTCCCCTGCGCTCAGATCGGAAAATCGAAGCGCCGCATTGAAGCCGTCCATGTCAAAAACGGTCCGATTCGGCTGTGCCGCGTAATTCCGAACAGGTACGCCGCGATCGTCAAACAAAACCGCGCCTACAAAGCACAGCGGCGAGCGGTCGGAGGTGATCGCACCGCCGAGCAGGAAGCAGTCACCCGCGCAGATCGACGTCGGCAGCACCGCGCCGCAGAGACTGATCTCATCCCGCACCACGGAGAAGCTGTCACGATACAGAATTGACGGACCGCCGTCGTTCGTCGCGATGATTTGGAGAACATAAGAGCCGAGCGGCAGGTCGGCAAGGTGCAGCACGTCGTCAAACTGTGCAAGGCTGACCGTTTTTGCCGTGCGATTGGCTTGCGCACTGTATAATAGTGTGCCGTCGGAATCGAGCAGGCTCACCTCGAGCCGCATTTCCGACTGCGCCGACTCCGCCGTTCCGCTCAATCCGGTCAGCGCTGCGGGCGCGTAGGTCTTGTTCAGTCGGAAGCCCGAAAGCGTGATCGGGTCGTCGCGGACCCACACATTAAACGGCTCAGATGTGACCGTCCGTTCGCCGAGCGCTGTTTCCGCGACTGCTTGCAGGCGGTATTCGCCCTTTTTCAGCGTCGAAAGCTCTAAGGAAAACGCGGAAAGGTCCGCCTCCGTCCGCTTCGGCTCGGACTCCTTGCTGAATTTTACTTTGCCGTTTTCATCCGTGATCTCCAGCCGCAGCCGCGCCATATTCTCCGCACAGAGGACCGTTCCGCCGATTTCAAACGTCTCGCCCTCCTTCAGATCGGCGGGCAGTGACAGATCGCGGAGCCAAAGTCCGCTTCGACTGATGACAAATCTGCTGTTTTGCAGCGAGCGCTCGGTCTGCTCCGTTGCCGCCGTAATACGGTAGGTGTACTCCCCCTCCGTCAGCTTCGTCATATCAACGCTTCTCCGAATCAGCGAGAGGTCAAAGCTGTCAGAATTCGGCTCCGCTGTCGCGCCGGCAACAAGATTTCCCTCCGCATCGTAAACGCCGAGTGAAACACTAAGAAGCGCCCCTTCCCGCGAACGAACGCTGCCGCTGACCTCGAACGGCTCACCCAGAAGCTGCACTGCGGGCACCGACGCATCGGAAAGCGTCAGCGTCTCGCCCTCAGCGGAATAGCCGTTCAAGCCGTACTCTCTGCAAATCGACGGATAATCCTTAAATGCAACATCCATGTCCGTTTTCCCCGGAACGCCGTCCACGGTCCCCGAAGCGGAATACTGCCAAATGCCGTATGTATCGTGGTAGCGCTCATAGGCGCTGCAATCACCGTCGGAAAGATACTGCGCCATCCAGCACTCATAGGTTTGTCCGATTCGAGGGGTGTCCATCTTTCCCTCAAGCCACGAGCGGCAGGAATAAAGTCCGACCAGCCAGCCGTCCGCAGACAGAGAATCCAAAAACGTCAGTGCAAGCTCCGTCAGGCTGTCCGATGACATCGCGCCGTGGACCTCGGGGTCCTCAAGGTCAAAATAGATCGGATATTCAAACCGCTTCCCCGCAAGCCACGACTTGCAGCTCTCCGCCTCCGACAGCACCTCCTCCGTCGTTGCCGCGTAGGAGTACAAATAAGCACCGACGTCCAGCCCCGCAGCCTTTGCTTCGGCATAATTCCGCTCAAAAACGGCATCCTGCGTTTGGGAAAAGCCCGCGCGGAGGATTACAAAATCAATGCCCTGCTCCCGAATACGCCGAAAGTCCACGGAATCCCCCTGCCAGCTGGAAAGATCAACACCGTAAGCCAAGATTCCCATGCCGTCACCCGCCATAGATCCGTGATAGCTCCCCTTCGCGGCAGCAGTCGGGATCGGCGTCAAAAGCAGCAAGGTCAAGAGCAACCAAAGCATGATACGTTGTAGTTGTTTTCTCATGTTTTCACCGTTCTCTTTCTTTTTTCCTTTTCTGTATCATACCACACTGCGGAATTGATGTCAATTTCGGAGAAGTTCCGATTTTTTTGCAGCATTTTATACTAGGGAAGCTCTGATTAAATCAGCAAGGATGGAGATCGAGAGATTTTTTGTCAAGTCAAGGTTTGAAAAACGCAGGAA